>NZ_KB911581.1:3927341-4124395 GCF_000383595.1 Streptomyces bottropensis ATCC 25435
CGAGCACTACCGCGCGGCGCTCGACCTGCACGCCTCCGGCACCCGGGACGTCGAACGCGCTCGCACGGAACTGCTGTTCGGCAGCGCCCTGCGTCGGCTGCGCAACCGCACCGAGGCCCGCGACCGGCTGTACAGCGCCCTGGAGGCCTTCGAGCACTTCGGCTCCCCGCACTGCGCGGCCCAGGCCCGCGCGGAACTCCGGGCCCTCGGCGAGCGCGCCTCCGCGGCGCCGGCCGCGGAGGCTCTGGCGTCCCGCCTCACCGCCCAGCAGTTGATGATCGCCCGCATGGCGGCGGAGGGCGCCACCAACCGGGAGATCGCCGCGCGGCTGCTGCTGAGCCCCCGCACGATCGACCACCATCTGCGAGGGGTGTTCTCGCGGTTGGGGATCCGGTCGAGGATCGAATTGGTGCGGCTGCTGGGGGAGACGGAGACGTGAGGCCGGCCCGCGCCCCGTCAGGGGCGCGGGGACCCGCGCGACCAGCCACGACGAACCCGCGGCCGACCCGGCGGATCCCCTACGGCGCGGCTTCGGCGGCCTGGAAGGAAGCGGCGTCCCACACCCCGCCGAGCGCCGGCGCCAGCCAGCCCCCGGCCCCCGCTCGGAAGTCGACCGGCTCCCACGCCCCCACCCCGGACGGCACCGCACCCAGCAACGGCACCCCCGCCACCACCGGCAGATCCGCCAGATTGCAGCGGCACGCCAGATCGGGCGCCGAGGGCCAGCCGCCGATGACGACGCCCGCCAGCTCCACCTCCCGCACGGCGAGTTCGCGGGCCGTCAGCTCGGTGGTGTTGAGCGTTCCGAGACCCGCCGAGGCGACCAGCAGCACCGGCGCGCCGAGCAGCCGGGCCGAGTCCGCCAGGGTGCCGCCCGCCTCGTCGAAGCGCACGAGGAGACCGCCCGCGCCCTCGACCAGCACCAGGTCGTGGTCGACCGCCAGTTTGGCCGCCGCCTCGGCGACGTCCTCGGGGTGCACCGGAGGAAGACCGGCACGCCGGGCGGCGGTCGCCGGGGCCAAGGGCTCCGGATAGCGGGCGAGTTCACGGACGGTCACGGCGCCCGCGAGCCGGGCCACCTCGTCCGCGTCCCCGCGCTCGTCCGGCCGTACGCCGGTCTGCGCGGGCTTGAGGACGGCCACGGACCGGCCGGCCGCCACGGCCACCGCCGCGACGGCCGCCGTGGTGACGGTCTTGCCGACCTCCGTCCCCGTCCCCGTGATCACCAGAACCGTCATGTCATCACTTCCGTCATCCTCTGTCCGTCATCCCGTCATCCCGTCATCCCGTCATCCCGTCATCCCACCGTCGCCGCCGCGCACACCGCGCGCGCGATCCGCGCCACGTCCTCGTCGCCCGTGACGTAGGGCGGCATCGTGTAGACGAGGTCCCGGAACGGCCGCAGCCACACGCCTTCGCCCACCGCCGCCGCCGTGGCGGCCGCCATGTCGACCGGGTGGTCGAGCTGGACGACCCCGATCGCGCCGAGGACGCGGACCTCCTTCACCCCGGGCACCTCGCGCACCGGCGCCAGCCCGTCCAGCAGCCCCGTCTCGATCCGCTTGACCTCCGTGAGCCAGTCCTGGCCGAGCAGCAGCTCGATCGAGGCACAGGCGACGGCCGCCGCCAGCGGGTTGCCCATGAAGGTAGGGCCGTGAGCGAGCACCGGCACCTCGCCCCGTGAGATCCCGTCGGCCACCCCGGCGGTGCACAGGGCTGCCGCCAGGGTCAGATAGCCGCCGGTCAGCGCCTTGCCGACGCACATCACATCCGGTGTCACCGCCGCGTGGTCCGCCGCGAACAACGCACCCGTACGGCCGAACCCGGTCGCGATCTCGTCGAACACCAGCAGGACGTCGTGCGCGTCGCACGCCTCGCGCAGCACCCGCAGATACGCGGGGGAGTGGAAGCGCATCCCGCCCGCCCCCTGCACCACGGGCTCCACGATCACGGCGGCCAGTTCGTCGGCGTACCGCTCGACCGCCGCGCGCAGCGCTTGCGCGTACCCCTCGTCGTACTCGGCCGGCGGCGCGTCCACGAACACCTGGTGGGGCAGGACGCCCTGCCACAACTCGTGCATCCCGCCCTCGGGGTCGCACACGGACATCGGCTGCCAGGTGTCCCCGTGGTAGCCGCCGCGCCAGGTCAGCAGGCGCCGCTTGCCGGGGCGGCCGAGCGAGCGCCAGTACTGCAGGCACATCTTGACCGCGACCTCGACGGAGACCGACCCCGAGTCGGCCAGGAACACATGCTCCAGACCCTCGGGCGACATGTCGACCAGGTGCTTCGCCAGTCGCACGGCCGGCTCATGGGTGAGCCCGCCGAACATGACGTGACTCATCCGGCCGAGCTGCTCGCGCGCCGCCTCGTTGAGCACCGGGTGGTTGTAGCCGTGGATGGCCGACCACCAGGACGACATGCCGTCGACCAGCTCGCCCGAGCCGTCCGCGAGCTTCAGCCGGACCCCGCTCGCCGACTCCACGACGAGCGGTTCCTGCCGGCCCGGCATGGGCCCGTACGGGTGCCACACGTGCCGCCGGTCGAGGTCCAGCAGCTCCGGCACGCCCAGGCCGGACGGCTCAGGCATTGGGCGCGAGATCGGTTCCGGCTCCCCGGCGGCGCACCGCGACCAGGTCCGTACGCGCCTCGGTGGCCGGGGCCCCGTCGGTGACGGACCCGCAGGGACCGCCCTGCGCGTGCGACCCACAGCCCGCGCCGGCGCTCTCGTGCGACCCGCACCCGCCACCCTCGTGCGACCCGCACCCGGCGCTCTCCCCGGACCCGCAGGGCCCACCGGCGGTGACGGCCGCCCGGTGCTCCGGCAGCGTGACCTGGTCGGTGCCCTCCACCTCGAAGCCGGCGTCCGCGATCATCTCCAGGTCGGCCTTGCCGGCCTGGCCCTCGCTGGTGAGGTAGTCGCCCAGGAAGATCGAGTTGGCCAGGTGCAGTGCGAGCGGCTGCATCGTGCGCAGGTGGACCTCGCGCCCGCCCGCGATCCGCACCTCGCTGTCCGGGCAGACGAACCGCACCATCGCCAGGATCCGCAGACAGCGCTGCGGGGTGAGGTTCCACTCCTTGGCGAGCGGGGTGCCCTCGAACGGGATCAGGAAGTTCACCGGCACCGAGTCCGGGTCCAGCTCACGGAGCGAGAAGACGACGTCGACCAGGTCCTCGTCGCTCTCGCCCATGCCCGCGATCAGGCCCGAACAGGCCGACAGACCCGCCGCGTGCGCCTTCCGCACGGTGTCCACCCGGTCGGCGTACGTGTGCGTGGTCGTGATCTCGCCGTACGTCGCCTCGGACGTGTTCAGGTTGTGGTTGTATGCGTCCGCGCCGGCCTCGCGCAGCCGTTCGGCCTGACCGTCGGAGAGCAGACCGAGACAGGCGCACACCTCGACGCCCTCGTTCTGGTCCTTGATCGTCTTGATGGTGTCGGAGACCCGGTCCACGTCCCGGTCGGTCGGGCCGCGCCCGGACGCCACCAGACAGACCCGCTTCGCGCCACCGGCGAGCCCGGCCGCCGCGGCCTTGGAGGCCTCGTCGGGCTTGAGCCAGCTGTACTTGAGGATGCCGGCCGTGGAGCCGAGCCGCTGGGAGCAGTAGGAGCAGTCCTCGGGACAGAGGCCGGACTTGAGGTTGACCAGATAGTTCAGTTTCACCCGGCGCCCGAACCAGTGCCGGCGCACCTTCCCGGCCGCGGCCACCACGTCCAACAGCTCGTCGTCGGAGGTGCCCAGAACGGCGAGCGCCTCGGCACGGCTCGGCGGCTCGCGCCGGAGCCCCTTGTCCACCAGCGTGTTCAGCAAGTCCATGAGAGCCGATCCTGTCCTACGGGACCGCTCTCGGCCAAGGAGAGTTCGGACAACAGAGTGGGATCGACATGTGGGTATCGCCACATCGTGGGCGCCCGGCCCTGCCACTAGTGTCTGTGCACTGCCTACAAAAGCCCCTGCCGTGCCCGTCCATGACGGCCACGGTGCCGCGGGCCGCCCACACCACCCCCGGAGGACCCATGGCGTTCGGCTGGATCGACGAGCAGGCGTCGGCACGCCGCCGGGCCGGGCTCGTACGCACCCTGCGCCCCCGTCCGGCCGACTCACCCCTCCTCGACCTCGCGAGCAACGACTACCTCGGCCTCGCCCGGCACCCCGAGGTCATTGAGGGCGCCGCCGGGGCCGCGCGCCGCTGGGGCGGCGGCGCGACCGGCTCCCGGCTGGTCACCGGCACCACCGAACTCCACGGCGAACTGGAACGGGAACTGGCCGACTTCTGCGGCTTCGAGGCCGCGCTCGTCTTCTCCTCCGGCTACGCCGCCAACCTCGCCGCCGTCACCGCGCTCGCCCCGCACGGCTCCCTGATCGTCTCGGACGCGGGCAACCACGCGTCCCTCATCGACGGCTGCCGGCTCGCCCGCGGCACCACCCAGGTCGTCGCCCACGCCGACCCCGACGCCGTCCGCAAGGCGCTCGGCACGGCCGCCCGGGGCACCGCCGTCGCCGTCTCCGACACGGTCTTCTCCGTGGACGGCGACGCCGCTCCGCTGGCCGGACTGGCCGCCGCCTGCCGGGAGTACGGCGCCGGACTCGTCGTCGACGACGCGCACGGCCTCGGCGTCCTCGGTGACGGGGGCCGGGGGGCGCCGCACGCGGCGGGGCTCGCGGGCGCTCCCGACGTCGTCGTGACGCTCACGCTCTCGAAGTCGCTCGGCAGCCAGGGCGGTGCCGTCCTCGGCCCGGCACCCGTCATCGACCACCTGGTCAACGCGGCCCGTACGTTCATCTTCGACACGGGTCTCGCCCCGGCCGCGACCGGCGCGGCGCTCGCCGCGCTCCGGCTGCTGCGCCGGGAGCCGGAGCGAGCCGCGCGGGCCCGTGAGGTGGCCAGGGAGCTGCACGCACGGCTGACGGCGTCGGGCCATGAAGCGGTGCGGCCCGACGCCGCCGTGGTGTCCGTACGCGCGCCGTCGCCGGATCAGGCGCTGCGGTGGGCGGCGGACTGCCGGGCGGCGGGTCTCGCCGTGGGCTGTTTCCGCCCGCCGTCCGTGCCCGACGGCGTCTCGCGGCTGCGGCTGACCGCCCGTGCGGATCTCACGCAGGGGCAGATCGACCGAGCCGTGAGGATCATCGGCGATACGCGACCGTGAGTCGGCGTCCCGGCCGGGCCTCGCCGCAAGCGGAAGGACGAACGCTGTCGGTGGGGGTCACCGCAGCGTGGTGATGAATCCCTCCCAGGCGTCGGGGTCGAACAGCAGGGCGGGCCCCGCCGTGTTCTTCGAGTCGCGTACGGCCACCAGCCCGGCCCAGCGGCCGGATCCCGGACGGGCCGTCTCCACACAGTTGTTCATCCCGGTACTGCGGCTGCTGCGCAGCCATCGCACATCGGGCAGTTCGGTACTGGTGGGTACGTTCCGAGGCAGTGCGGACATGGTGCCTCCTTACGCGCCGGCGGCTAGCCCGGCGATGTAATCCAACGAGTCCTCGGGCGAAAGGGCGTGGATCTGAAGGGTGTTGAAGGCCTCGACATACGCCTTGAGGTCTTCTTTCCGTTCGAGATAGAGGCTACTCGTCAAGTGGTCGAGAACAACCACGTCCAGATCGGATGTGCTCCGAAATGAGAAAATTACGAAAGGACCGGTGACGCCGATATGTGCCCCGGCGGTGAACGGGAGCACCTGCAGTCGCACTTGGGGAAGCCGCGCCGCCTCGACCAGACGGGCCAGCTGCCGGGACATGATCTCGGGACCGCCCACCACACGCCGGAGAACGCCCTCGTCGAGCACCGCGCTCAGCTCCATCGGCGGGTTCCCGCGCAGCACCTCCTGGCGCGCGAGCCGCACTTCCACGAGCGCGTCGAGTTTGTCGTCATCCAGCCCCTCCACCGCGGCCCGCGTCACCGCCCGCGCGTACTCGGGGATCTGCAGCAGGCCCGGCACGACCGAGGTCTCCAGCGTCCGCATCCCCCCGGCCTGCGACTCCAGGCTGATGAAGTCCCGGTACGTCGGCGGTAGCACGCCCCGGTACGCGTGCCACCAGTTGTGCCGCCCGCCGCCGTCCTCGGAGCCCGCGAGCGCCAGGAGCAGTTCCCGTAACTCGGTGTCGTCGATCCCGTACGCGTCAAGGAGCTTGCGGACGTCCGCGGGCTTCACTCCACTGGCGCCCGTCTCGATCCGGCTCACCTTGGACTGGTGCCAGCCGACGCGATGGGCCGCCTCGATGCTCGTGAGCGAGGAACGGGTGCGCAGGAGACGCAACTCGGCACCGAGCTTGCGGCGGCGCACCGCCGGACCGTACTGCATGGGATTCTCCTTCCGCCCGGCGCTCTCGATCGCGGTGACGACACTGGATGTCGGGGTGACGACAGAGGATGGACGAAGACCCCACCCAAATACGTTCGGCCGTCGGATAGTTCACCGCTTCGAGCGACAGATATATGCACATCTTGGTGGATCGCCACGCGTGACGGCCCAGGTAGTGGCAGTCTGGCGCGAAGCACCAGTCCGGGACCGTAGTCGAACCATCCGCTCCCTGTCGGACACCGGTCCCGTGGGAAAGGGACGCCTCGCCATGGCAGATCACCTGGAAGCATCCGTCACTCTGCCGAGCGATCCCGCCTCGGTGTCCGCAGCCCGGAACTACGTCGTCACCGTGCTCGCCGAATGGGGCCTGCCGGGCGACACGGGCATCGCGGACACCGTGCGCCTGATCGTGTCCGAACTCGCCACCAACGCCGTCCAGCACACACTGGGCCAGTCGCCCACCTTCACCGTGGACATCGCGCTCGACCGGGACGAGCAGTTGCGCATCGGTGTCACCGACAGTCATCCACGCTTCCCCAAACGCCTGCCGGCCGCCGTCCAGCAGGACAACGGCCGGGGCATGGTCATCATCCGCTGGCTGACCGCGGAATGCGGCGGCAGGCTGAGCGTTAGACCCACGCGGGAGGGCGGCAAGACGGTGGCGATCGAACTTCCGTGGACGGTCCCCGTCCAGCCGGTCACCGCAGGTGGTCCGCCGGAGACCTGACGGGGCTGTCGTCCTCGACCGGTGGCGACGGCGGCGGCAGGGGCGGCGGCGTGGCGTCGCGGCCCGAGACGCGTCCCACCAGTTTCGGGAGCAGGCCCCACAGGAGCAGACACGCCAGGAGCGTGCCGCTCCCGGCGGCGATACCGGCAGTCCGGCCGAGCGTCACGTCCACGACGAGCAGGACGGAACCGGTGAAGGCCGGCATCAGCACGATCAGGCCCGCGGCGGCCAACCGGGACGAGACCTGGACGATGGCGGGCTTGGCGTTCTGCTGGAAGAGCGAGCGGTGCAGGGCGGCCGGGGCGGTGAAGAGCGTCGCCGCGAGGACAGCCAGCAACAGGGTGGTCACGTAGGTGACACGCTGGAAGGTGTCCAGGTCCGGAAAGCGTGGGGTGAAGGCCAGCGTCAGCAGGAACGCGAAGAGGATCTGCACCCCGGTCTGGGTGACCCGCAGCTCCTGGAGCAGCTCGGAGAAATTGCGGTCGGCGCGTTCGAGGGGCGTCTCGTTACGTGCCGGGCGGGTGGGTTCCTCGGCCATGGCCGGACGGGTAACCACATGTGCACGACTTACGCCAGCGGGGGTGGCGGACAGTTCCGCCACCCCCCAGCGGTGGGTCAGCGGACCCGGCCGTACCAGACGCTCTTCGTCCAGATCTTCTGCAGCCGGACGACGTCACCCGTCTTCGGCGAGTGCCAGATCTTTCCCTTCCCCGCGTAGATACCGACGTGGTAGACGTTCGAGCCGGAGTGGAAGAAGACGAGGTCTCCGAGCTTGCGGCTGCTCACGGAGATGTGCTTCGTCTTGTTGTACTGCTGCTGGGCAGTACGGGGCAGCTTCTTGCCCGCCTTCTTGAACGAGTAGAGCGTCAGCCCCGAGCAGTCGAACCTGCCCGGACCCACGGCGCCGTACTTGTAAGGGGAGCCCTTCTTGGAAGCCGCGACCTTGAGTGCCTTCGACGCCACCGTGGCGGCCTCGGCGCCGGATGCGACGCCCGGGACCACGATGCTGCCGCCGACGGCGGCGATGGTCAGAGCCGAGGCCGTACCGGCCCGGGTCAACAGCGACGGGACACGATTCAGCGCAGTCATGCGCAACCCTTCGTCAGCCGCCTGTGAAGGATGACCTGTCGGATTCGGGCTGGCGAAGTTGCCCGGCCGCTGACGCGGCTTCACCCCAAGGGCTGCTCGGCGCGGTCATGGCGTGACCGTTCCGGCGACCCGTCGTGCTTGGGTCCTCCACTCCTGCCGATGCACTTCTGTCGACCGGTAACCGGGCGGCGGCAGGACTCGGCGTCCACCCGGATCGCCCCGCCACTGCGGCGGGGGCTTGTCGTCAGGAAGGGATCTTGGCGTACTCAAGTGCGAAAATCCCAACGGAACCGTGGATTTGTGGTCTTACTCACCACTCGCCCGTTCGGGTGGACAGGGCGTTTTCCCTCGTTGTGTCCCAGTGGTCGAGGAGGTCCGCACCAGCGCCGGAATGCAGTACTCCGCCCATGTACCAGGCATCTTGCGCAACTTCACAGGTCCTCACGCCGTATGGGCCGATGGGTCGATCGCGGTAGGCCGACCGGAGGGCGTCGCGCCGGGACCGGACGCCCCGTCAGTAGTACGGCGGCCGATGCGCGATCGGTTCAGGCGGGTGACGCGATCGGCTCAGGCGGCGGGTGACGCGATCGGCTCAGGCGGGGGAGTCCTCCGCCTCCGGCGGCAGCGCCACCCGGCCGGCGCGCCGCTCGCCGTCCAGGATGCGCAGGGCCCGCGCGAGCGTCGGGGCGTGCACCTCGTTCTCCCCGCGGTTGTGCATCAGTTCGAGCGCGTCGCGCAGGGCGGTCGCCTTCGCGACGAGCGCCTGCGCCGCGCGCAGCCCGCGGTACGTGTCGCCCGGACGGGCCGGATTGATCCGGCCGAGCAGGTCCACCACGTCCAGGTAACGGTCGATCAGCTCCGCCTCGGCGCGGGTGAGCGCGGGCAACGGCGGGAGCTCGGGCGGGAGCATCCGCGCCTCACCTCGCGCCGGGGAGCGGGGGCGAGGGGGGCGTGGACGAGGGAGGTGGGGGTGAGGGGAGCGTGGGTGAGGTCTTGCGGCTCCGGATCACCCGGTCGGCCAGGCCGTACGCCACCGCCGCCTCGGCGTCGAGGAACTTGTCCCGCTCGATGTCGGCGCCGATCCGCTCCGGGCTCTGCCCCGTGTGCCGGACGAGCATCTCCTCCAGGCTCCGGCGGTTGCGCGTCAACTCCTCGGCCTGGAGCACCAGATCGCTCGCCTGTCCCTCGATCGGGTCGGCCAGGGCCGGCTGGTGGATCAGCACGCGCGCCCCCGGCAGCATCGAACGCTTGCCCGGTGTGCCCGCCGCCAGCAGCACCGCGGCGACCGACCCCGCCTGCCCCAGGCAGACCGTCGCCACATCACAGGTGACGAACCGGATCGTGTCGTAGAGCGCCGTCATCGCGCTGAAGGAGCCGCCGGGCGAATTGATGTACAGCGCGATGTCCCGGTCCGGCGCCTGGTGTTCCAGGTGCATGAACTGCGCCATCACGTCGTTCGCCGACGTGTCGTCGATCCGCGTCCCGAGGAACACGATCCGTTCCTCCAGCAGCTTCGAGTACGGATCCATCGTCCGGTGACCCGTGCTGGTGCGCTCGGTGAACTCGGGCAGCACATGACGGGCCGACGGTGGGTTCTCGGGCATGGGTGCGCCTCCTCTGATCGACTTCCGTAAAAAATGTACAGGACGTACGGACTGTGGAGGAGGGGGATCGGCTGAGAGCGAACAGATCCCCGCGGAGCCGGCTCCGCGGGGATCTCTGGTGAACTTTTCGGTGGGGACCTCGGTGGGGACCTCGGTGGGGACTGATCAGTTGAGCGGTGCGGGGGCCGGAGTCCCGTAGAAGGTGACCGGCGGCCAGCCGCGGGCGGCGGCGAAGGTGACCGTCAGTTCCGTCATCTCGGTGCCGGGCATACGGACCGTGCCGCTGAACCTGGTGCCCTCGGGGAAGTCGGCCGCCCCTGCCGCCCCGGTCTCGGTCTCACGCCCTCCGAGGTCTCCGTGCTCACCGCCGTCGCCGCCTCAGCGGTGCCGTTCGACGTGAGTACCGCCCCCGCTGCCGCCGATCCCGAGTACCCGAGCAGCGACCGCCTGGAGAAGCCGGTCATCGTTCCCCCTGCGTTCCATTGTCATGGACGCCTCCTGCGGGAGGCCGAGCCCGACCGTACAAACGGGCGATCGCCGTGGGCCAGAATGGGATCTTCCGCTCAGGGCGGTGCGCGGCGCCCGGTCTAAGCTGGACTCCATGGCCTACGAGATTCCGGTGACGCAAGCCAGGGCTGAGCTCGCCGAACTGATCAACCGCGTGGTCTACGGCGGCGAGCGCGTCGTCGTGACGCGACACGGCAAGCCCCTCGTCGCCCTGGTCTCCGCCGCCGACCTGGAGCAGCTCGAAGCCCTCCAGGAACCCACGGACGAGCCGGTGATCAGCGCCGTCTCCCGAGTCCGTGAGGTCACCCCGGCGGCGAGGGACCAGCAGCGGTTCGGCATCACGGCGGAGCATCGGGGGACGGGGGCTTCCTAGCGGGCGGGCTGGGGCGCGCGGCCGTTCCGTTCAGCCACTAACTGGTGTTGTCGAGGCTAGCCGTCAGCCGTCAGCCGTCAGCCGTCAGCCGTCAGCCGTCAGCCGTCAGCCGTCAGCCGTCAGCCGTCAGCTTCCGTGACGGTTGCGTGCCCCGGCAGCCCGAAGGCCGTGCGACCCCGTCCGCTACAGCGGGGGCGCACGGCCGGTCCGGGTGGTGGGCGGGGTCGGTCTCGGGTGGGTCAGTGTGCCGGGGCCGGGGTCGGGGCCTGCTCGGCGGTGGTCCGCTCGGTGGGCTTCGGGCGGCGCTTGAGGTGGTGGCCCAGGAGGACCGTCGCCAGGCCGAAGGTCGCCCACGCGGTCAGGACGAGGGCCGGGGTGAGTGCGGCGGCGCCGTCGAAGAAGGACACCGAGCGCAGCAGTGACGCACCCGCGCCCGGCGGGAGGAGTCGGCCGAGGTCACCCGCCGGCTCGGGGAGCAGCTGGGGTGCGGTGGAGGCGCCCGCGAAGGGGTTGCCGATGAAGACGATCAGCAGGGCGCCCAGCCCCATGCCGGGCTTGCCGAGCAGGGAGGCGAAGCCGGCGACGGTGCCGCCGACGGCCAGGGTCGTCAGGCTCAGCACGCCGGCCTCGGCCCACCAGTGCCCGCCGAGCACGCCCAGCCAGCTGTCCGTGATCGCGGTGGCGGCGAGGCCGACCAGCGCGGCGGCCCCGACCAGCGCACCGGCCGCTCGCCCCCGACGCAGTCCGAGCAGGGTGACCAGGACGCCGGAGGCGGTACCCGCCAGGGCCAGCGGCAGCACGCTCGCGCCGAAGGCCGAGCCCCGCGGGTCGTTCGGCGAGGTGGCCACCACATCGGTGGTCGCGACCCGGACCCCCGCCGTGGCGGCCTGCTCGGTCACGGCCTGCTGCAGCAACTGGGCCACCATCGGGCTCGCGGCCGAGGCGGTGAGCAGCTTCGGTCCGGCCTGGGTGACGACCACCGCGCCGTATACGGTCCGGTCCTCGATCGCGTCCCGCGCAGCCGCCTCGTCGGCGTAGCGGTGGATCTCGAACGCGCCCTCGCGATGCTCCAGTTGCCGTTCTACCTGGGCGACGGCGGTGGCCGGTCCGGCCACGCCGAGCGGCAGGTCGCGGGGCGCGGTCCGGGCGTTGGGCCAGGCGAAGGCCCAGAGCGCGAGCGTCGCGATGATCGGGATCAGGATGATGACGGCGACCGCGCGGCGGTTCGGTGGTGCCGAGTGGGCCGGGGCCGACGCGCCGACGGCGGTGGCGGGAGTGGTGCCGGCGCCTGTGCCGGTGGCCTGGGCCGCGGTGGGTGCTGCGGACGGGGCGGACATGATTCCTCCTTGGTGAGCCGCTAAAAAGAAGGAGCGTTCGTTTTTCTTGGCTTCACCATCCTCCCGGCGTCGCGCCTTGTCAAGAAGGAACGTTCGTTTTACGTTTGGCGGCATGCCCCGCGTATCCCAGGAGCGTCTCGACGCCCGCCGCCGCCAGATCCTCGACGCCGCCGCCCGCTGCTTCGCCCGCAACGGCTTCCACGCCACATCGATGCAGGACGTGCTCAAGGAGGCCGACCTCTCCGCCGGGGCGGTCTACCGGTACTTCAGCGGCAAGGAGGAATTGATCGCCGCGATCGTCGGCGCCGTGCTCGACGAGATCCGCGCCGCGTTCGAGGAGGCCGTACTGCAGAGCCCGCCCCCACCGCCGGACGTCCTGATCGGCGCGGTGCTGCGCCGGATGCTGCGCGGCCGGCCGTCACTGGGGGAGACGGGGGAGTCCCTGTACCCGAGGCTGATGGTCCAGGTGTGGGCCGAGACGCTGCGCAATCCCGAACTGCACGCCATCCTCGCCGACGGGTTCGCCCAGGTCCGCACGCCATGGATCAAGGTCGTCGAGGGGTACCAGGACGCCGGGATGATGCGGGCCGACATCCCCGCCCTGAGCGTGGCGCGCACGATGGTCGCGCTCGCCCAGGGCTTCGCGGCCCAGTACGCCCTGTTCGGCGACGTGCCGATCCAGGTGCTGGAACTGGGTGTGAAGGCGTTGACGAGCATGGAGTACAAGGACGACAAGGGCGGCGGCGGTTGAGTGGGGGGTGCGTGGGGTCGGCGGGGCGTGTGCGAGAGGCGGCGGGACGGCCGGCGCACGGCAGGCGACGCGTGCGGGGATCACGGGCCGGTTAACGTCGCCGAAACGCCACCCAATTAGCCTGCGGCCACGCCACCAGCGAATTTGCCCGGTGGCGAGGCAACCGGACCCCGCACGGTCCGGAGCGAGGATGTGAGGTGGAAGCCGTGCAACTGACCCCGCACGAGCAGGAGAGGCTGCTGATCCATGTGGCGGCCGACGTCGCGGAGAAGCGCCGGGCCCGCGGGCTGAAGCTGAACCACCCCGAGGCCGTGGCGCTCATCACCGCGCACCTCCTCGAAGGCGCGCGGGACGGCCGCACCGTGGCCGAACTCATGGCATCCGGGCGGCAGTTGCTCACCCGGGACGACGTCATGGAGGGCATCGCCGAGATGATCCACGACGTCCAGGTCGAGGCCACCTTCCCCGACGGCACCAAGCTTGTCACCGTCCACGACCCGATCGTCTGAGGGGGCCTCGATGATTCCCGGAGAGATCCTCTTCGCCGCTGACCCGATCGTCTACAACGAGGGCCGTGAGGTCACCCGCCTCACCGTCCTGAACGCCGCCGACCGGCCCGTCCAGGTCGGTTCCCACTACCACTTCGCCGAGGCCAACCCGGGCCTGGAGTTCGACCGCGCGGCCGCGCGCGGGAAGCGGCTGAACGTCGCCGCCGGCACCGCCGTGCGCTTCGAGCCCGGTATCCCCGCCGAGGTGGAACTCGTACCCCTCGCCGGCGCCCGGGTCGTGCCCGGACTGCGCGGCGAGACCGGAGGTGCCCTCGATGCCTGAGATCTCGCGTGGCGCGTACGCCGACCTGTTCGGCCCCACCACCGGTGACCGCATCCGGCTCGCCGACACCGATCTGCTCGTCGAGATCGAGGAGGACCGTTCTGGCGGGCCCGGACTCGCCGGCGACGAGGCGGTGTTCGGTGGTGGCAAGGTCATCCGCGAATCGATGGGCCAGGCGCGTGCTACGCGCGCAGAAGGCACCCCGGACACGGTCGTCACGGGCGCCGTGATCATCGACCACTGGGGCGTCGTCAAGGCCGACATCGGCATCCGCGACGGCCGGATCACCGGCATCGGCAAGGCCGGCAACCCCGACACCATGGACGGCGTCCACCCGGACCTCGTCATCGGCCCCGAGACGGAGATCATCGCGGGCAACGGGCGGATCGTCACCGCCGGCGCCATCGACGCCCACGTCCACTTCATCTGTCCGCAGATCGCCGACGAGGCGCTGTCGTCCGGCGTCACCACCCTGGTCGGCGGCGGCACGGGACCG
The DNA here is from genome assembly GCF_000383595.1 of Streptomyces bottropensis ATCC 25435. Taxonomy (NCBI): domain Bacteria; kingdom Bacillati; phylum Actinomycetota; class Actinomycetes; order Kitasatosporales; family Streptomycetaceae; genus Streptomyces; species Streptomyces bottropensis. The sequence goes on from NZ_KB911581.1 coordinate 3,941,352, forward strand.
GCGGAGGGCTCGAAGGCGACGACCGTCACGCCCGGCCCCTGGCACCTCGCCCGGATGCTGGAGGCGATGGAGCGGTACCCGCTCAACATCGGCTTCCTCGGCAAGGGCAACACGGTCTCCCATGAGGCGATGCTGTCCCAGATCCGCGGCGGCGCCCTCGGCCTCAAGCTGCACGAGGACTGGGGCTCGACCCCGGCCGTCATCGACGCCTCGCTGACCGTCGCCGAACGGACGGGCATCCAGGTCGCCATCCACACGGACACGCTCAACGAGGCCGGGTTCGTCGGTGACACGCTCGCCGCGATCGCCGGGCGCGGCATCCACGCGTACCACACCGAGGGTGCCGGTGGCGGGCACGCGCCCGACATCATGACCGTGGTGTCCGAGCCGCACGTCCTGCCCAGTTCCACCAACCCGACCCGGCCCTACACCGTCAACACCGCCGAGGAACACCTCGACATGCTGATGGTCTGCCACCACCTGAACGCGGCCGTGCCCGAGGACCTCGCGTTCGCCGAGTCCCGCATCCGGCCGTCCACCATCGGCGCCGAGGACATCCTGCACGACCTGGGCGCGATCTCGATCATCTCCTCGGACGCGCAGGCCATGGGGCGGGTGGGCGAGGTCATCCTGCGCACCTGGCAGACCGCCCACGTCATGAAGCGGCGGCGGGGCGCGCTGCCCGGTGACGGCCGCGCGGACAACCACCGGGTACGTCGATATGTCGCCAAGTACACGATCAACCCGGCCCTCGCGCAGGGGCTGGCCCGTGAGATCGGCTCCGTCGAGACGGGCAAGCTCGCCGACCTCGTCGTCTGGGAACCCGCGTTCTTCGGCGTCAAGCCCCAGCTCGTGATCAAGGGCGGGCAGATCGCGTACGCGCAGATGGGCGACGCGAACGCCTCCATCCCGACGCCGCAGCCGATCCTGCCGCGCCCGATGTTCGGGGCCATCGGGCGGGCGCCCGCCTCGAACTCGTTCAACTTCGTGGCACCGCTCGCCATCGAGGACGGGCTGCCGGAGCGGCTGTCGCTGGGAAAGCGGTTCGTGGCCATCGAGTCGACCCGGGGGGTCACCAAGGCCGACATGCGCGAGAACGACGCGCGGCCCGAGGTGCGTGTCGACCCCGACAGCTTCGCCGTGCACATCGACGGGGAGTTGGTGGAGGCCACGCCGGCCGCCGAACTGCCCATGGCGCAGCGGTACTTCCTCTTCTGATGGCCGGGGTGGTGTAGGCGATGTGCGGGAGGCGACGCCGGATGTGCGGGGCGCGAGGCCGAAGGGGCGGGGGCCGCGTTGTCTAGGGCCGCGCTTCTCGTCCTGTCCGACGGCCGGTTCCCCGCCGGAGGGCACGCGCACTCCGGTGGGGCCGAGGCGGCCGTCAAGGCCGGGCTGATCACCGGGGCGCAGGAGCTGGAGGCGTTCTGCAGGGGGCGGCTGCACACGGCCGGACTGGTGGCGGCGGCGCTGGCCGCGGCCGCCGCGCTCGGGACGGATCCGACCGCCCTCGACGCCGCCGCCGATGCCCGGACGCCGTCGGTCGCCCTGCGGGGCGCTTCGCGGAAGCTGGGGCGGCAGTTGATGCGGGCGGCCCGGGCGACGTGGCCGTCGGCGGAACTGGACGCCCTGGCGCGGGAGTTCCCCAAGGGGGCGCATCAGCCGGTGGTGTTGGGGGTGGTGGCGCGGGCGGCCGGACTGGGGGCGGACGACGCGGCGTACTGCTCGGCGTACGAGAGTGTGAGTGGGGCGGCGAGTGCGACCGTGCGGCTGTTGAGTCTTGATCCGTTCGATGCGACGGGGGTGTTGGCGCGGTTGGCTCCCGAGATGGATGTGGTGGTGGGGGCGGCGGTCGATGCGGCTCGGGGGGTTCGGGGGGAGGGGGTGGGGAGTCTGCCCGCGGCTTCGGCGCCGCTGTTGGAGATCGGGGCGGAGGTGCATGCGGGGTGGGCCGTGCGGTTGTTCGCGTCCTGAGTGTCCTCGCCCCCGCCGCCCCTACCCGTCCCTCCCCTACCAGGGGCTGCGCCCCTTCGCCCCTCAGCTGCCGGCCCGGTGGGGCTTCCCGCGCAGTTCCCCGCGCCCCTGAGAAGCAAGGGCTGCGCCCCGCGCTTCTCAGGCCCGCAGGGGCCCGGTTCTCAGCGCGGGGAACTGCGCGGGAAGCCCGCACCACCCGCACCCGCCCTGCGACCGTCCGACCCTCCCCCTCCCGCGATCCACGGGCACAGCCGCAGGCACAACCACAGCCACAGTCCACCCAAGGAGTCACTCATGCATCTCGATCACACCCACTCCCACGACGGCCCGGCGGCCGTCGGTGCGGACGCGCGGCGGGCCGACGGGACTCGGCGTGCCCTGCGGATCGGGCTCGGCGGGCCCGTCGGGTCCGGGAAGACGGCCACGGTCGCCGCGCTCTGCCGGGCGCTGCGGGAGGAGTTGTCGCTCGCGGTCGTGACGAACGACATCTACACGCGCGAGGACGCCGAGTTCCTGCTGCGCGAGGCCGTGCTGCCGCCCGAGCGGATCACCGCCGTGGAGACGGGGGCGTGCCCGCACACCGCGATCAGGGACGACATCTCCGCGAACCTGGAGGCGGTGGAGGATCTGGAGGACGAGGTCGGGCCGCTGGACCTCATTCTCGTCGAGTCCGGGGGCGACAACCTCACCGCCACCTTCTCCAGGGGGCTCGTCGACGCGCAGATCTTCGTCATCGACGTGGCCGGGGGGGACGACATTCCGCGCAAGGGCGGGCCCGGCGTCACCACCGCCGACCTGCTCGTCGTCAACAAGACCGACCTCGCGCCGTACGTCGGTTCCGACCTCGCCCGGATGGCGGCGGACGCGAAGGCGCAGCGGGCGGAACTGCCGGTGGTGTTCCAGTCGCTGCGCACCGAGGCCGGCGTCGCGGACGTCGCGGCCTGGGTGCGCGAGAAGCTCGCGGCGTGGACGGCATGACGGCGGTCCGGGACGCCGCCGCGGGCAGGGACGGCGGGACCACCGGTGTCAGGGCCACCGCCCGGATCGCGGCCCGCGCCGACGGGCGGGGCGGTACGGCCCTGCCCGTGCTGGAGAGCGACGGTCCGCTGGCGTTGCGCCGTACCCGGGGAAGCGGCGACGAGGCGCGGGTCATGCTGGTCGGGGCCATGAGCGGCCCGCTCGGGGGTGACCGGTTCGCCGTGGAGGCGGAGGTCGGCGCAGGGGCCCGGCTGTGTGTCGGGTCGGCCGCCGCGACGATCGCCCTGCCGGGGCAGGTCAAGGGCGAGGCCCACTACGCCGTACGGATCGAGGTCGCCGACGGAGGCGAACTGCGCTGGCTGCCCGAGCAGTTGATCTCGGCGAAGGGCAGCGAGCTGTGTGTGTCGACGCGGGTGGAACTCGCCGCCGGTGCGCGGCTGGTGTTCCGGGAGGAGCAGGTGCTCGGCCGGGCCGGAGAGGAGTCCGGGCGGCTCACCAGCCGGCTCTGCGTGTGGTCGGGCGGGCGTCCGTTGCTCGATCAGCAGGTGGGGTGTGGGCCGGGGGCTCCCGGTGGCTGGGACGGGCCGGCCGTGCTCGGCGGGTACCGGGCGCTCGGACAACTGATCGTCGCACGGCCGGAGTTCGCCGAGCGGGCGCCCGGGCCGAGGGTGCTGGGGGAGACCGCCGCGCTCACTCCGCTCGCTGGGCCCGCCGTGCTCGTCAGCGCCCTCGCGCCCGACGCGCTGCGGCTGCGGCGGGTGCTCGACGACGCGCTTGCCGAGCTGGACGGCTGAGGAACAGCGAGGCCCGGCCTCCGCTGACCGGGACTTTCCGCACCGGTTATCGGATTAGTAAAGAACTGTCCGCCCCTCTGTCCTCAGGTACCTGACAGGTACGAGGATCCCCGTGACCATTCACATCTTCGCAACGATGTACGGGGAGTTCCCTCTTGAGAGGTATGAGGCCGACCAGAAGGGCGGCAGCGTTCGGCTCCGCCGGACTGCTCGTCACGGTGACGCTGATAGCGGGCACCGTCGCCGCCCCCGTGGCCAGCGCCGCGGACAGCGCGCGAGCGCAGAACCTTGAGGCCAAGGGCGTCGCCCTCGCCGCCGCGAAGGCGGCGAAGAAGGGCATCGACTGGCAGGACTGCCCCGAGAGCTGGGGCCTGGAGAAGCCGATCAAGTGCGGCTGGGTCTCCGTGCCACTGGACTACGCCAAGCCGAACGGCAAGCAGATCGAGCTGGCCGTGGACCGTATCGGCAGCACCGGTACGAAGGAGGAGCGGCAGGGCGCGCTCGTCTACAACCCGGGCGGCCCCGGTGGCTCGGGCCTGCGCTTCCCGCGCCGGGTCACCACCAAGGCCCCGCTGTGGGCCAAGACGTCCAAGGCGTACGACTTCGTGGGCTTCGACCCGCGTGGTGTCGGCAAGTCGGCGCCCATCTCCTGTGTCGACCCGCAGGAGTTCGTGAAAGCGCCCAAGATGGACCCGGTCCCGGACTCCGAGGCCGACAAGCTGAAGCAGCGGGGGCTCGCGGCCGACTACGCGGCGGGCTGCAAGAAGCGCAGCGGCGAGATGCTGCCGCAGATGACGACACCGAACACCGCGCGCGACCTGGACGTCATCCGGGCCGCCCTGGGGGAGAAGAAGCTCAACTTCCTCGGTGTCTCCTACGGCACCTACATCGGTGCCGTCTACGGCACCCTCTTCCCGGACCACGTGCGCCGCATGGTCGTCGACAGCGTGGTGAACCCCTCCCGCGAGAAGATCTGGTACGAGGCCAACCTGGACCAGGACGTCGCCTTCGAGGGCCGGTGGCAGGACTGGACGAAGTGGGTCGCGCAGAACGACGCGACGTACCACCTCGGGAACACCCAGGCCAAGGTGCAGGCCAAGTGGCTGGAGCTGCGCGCCACCGCGAAGAAGGAGCCCCTCGGCGGCCTCGTCGGCCCGGCCGAGCTGATCTCCTTCTTCCAGAGCGCCCCGTACTACGACTCCTCGTGGGCGCCCACCGCCCGGGTCTGGAGCAAGTACGCCGCCGGTGACACCCAGGCACTGGTCGACGCGGCCGCCCCGGACCTCACCGACACCGCGGGCAACGCGGCCTCGGAGAACGGCAACGCCGTGTACACGGCGGTCGAATGCACCGACGCCAAGTGGCCCACCAGCTGGCGCAAGTGGGACCGTGACAACACCCGGCTGCACAAGAGCCACCCGTTCATGACGTGGGCCAACGCCTGGATGAACCTGCCGTGCGCCACCTGGCAGTCCAAGCAGTACACCCCGCTGAACGTGAAGACGAAGGAGGGCCTGCCGCCCGTCCTGATCGTCCAGTCCGAGCGTGACGCGGCCACGCCGTACGAGGGTGCCGTCGAACTGCACAAGCGGTTCAGGGGCTCCCGTCTGATCACGGAGCAGAACGCGGGCTCGCACGGAGTCACCGGCCTGGTCAACCCGTGTGTCAACGAGCGCGTGGACTCCTACCTGCTCACCGGCGAGGTGGGCGGGGCCGACGTGAAGTGCGCGCCGCACGCCACGCCCGCTCCGTAGGCCGGCCGTAGTCGCCTGACGGACGGAAGGGGGTGACCGGGATTCCCCGGTCACCCCCTTCCGCGTGGGCTCACCCGGTCACGCCGGGCGGCCCGCCAGCCAGGCGTCCTCCGCCGCGTAGTCGAAGAGGTCCCCGTACAGCTCGGCCATCCTGGGATACGCCTCCCGCCAGTCCCGTGCGGCGGCCAGCCGGCCCTCGATCCACGCGACCGTCTCCGGCAGCGTCTGCGCGTACCGGACCACGGCGCGGTACCCCAACTCACGCTCGGCGGCCGACATGTCGCACACCACCGGCACCGGTACGGACCAGGGCGTGTCGCCCACGGTGGGAGCCGGGGCGGGGCCGTCGACCAGCACGTTCTCCGCGTCGACCCCCATGACCGCGTCGATCGCGGCGGCGATCTCCCCGACGGTCGGCGCCTCGGGGTCGACCGCGTTCAGCACCCGGGTGCCGGGCCGCGCGGCCGCCAGCCGGATCAGCTCGGCGATGTTGTGGACGCTCACCGGATGGAAACGGCTCGCGCCGCCGTACGCGAGGATCCGGCGGGGCCGTCGGTCCAGGTTGCGCTTCACGAAGTACAGCTCGCGCGGTGTGCGGCAGTGCGGCCCGTGGACGGCGCCCGCGCGCAGCACGGTCGTGGGCAACCGGTCGCCCCCGGCCAGGAGTTCGCGCTCCAGGCCCGTTTTGCGGGTGCTGTACGAGGTGTCGCCCGGCCGGACCGTGCGCTGACTCTCGGGGACGGGCACCGGGTACGCGGGGAAGCCGTCCGGCTCCGCCTGGGTGTCGAAGCCGCGGCCCTTGTCGTCCTCGTACACCGAGACACTGGACACGACGACCGCCGACCCGACCCGGTCGGCCCGCGCGAGCAACTGCCGGGCGTGTGCGGGACCGTAGGCGACGACGTCGACCAGCACGTCACAGCCGTCGCCGATCGCGGCCGTCAGTGCCGCGTCGTCCTCGCGATCGGCGGACACCGCCCGCACCTGCTCGGGCCATCCCTCGTCCCGGCCGCCGCCCCGCGAGACGGCCGTCACCGCCCAGCCGTCCCGCGCCAGCGCGCCCACGGCCACGCGCCCGATCTGTCCCGTCGCCCCGATCACCACAGCACGTCGTGTCATGGCCCGACCGTACGACGCCCGCCCCTGGTCCGCCCGGCTGCTCTGCTATCGGCAGAGCGCCTCGACGTACCGGCGGGCAGTCGTCAACTCAACGGCATGCGCGGGAACTTGCGCTCCTTCGCCGCCGCCGCTGCCTCCTCCGCCTTGACCACGGCCGCGTACTGGTCGACGTACTCCTGGTCGGAGAGCGAGAGGATCGCGTACATGATCTCGTCGGTGATCGCGCGCAGGACGGCCTTCTCGCTCTCCATGCCCTCGTAGCGGGAGAAGTCGAGCGGCTTGCCGAAGCGGATGACGACGGGGTGGACGTTGGGGATGACCTTGCCCGGGGGCTGTGCCTCGAAGGTGCCGATCATGGCGCAGGGGATGACGGGCACCTTGGCCCTGAGCGCCATGACCGCCACGCCGACCTTGCCCTTGTAGAGGCGGCCGTCGTGCGAGCGGGTGCCCTCCGGGTAGATGCCGAGGAGTTCGTCCTTGCTCAGCACCCCGAGCCCCTCGCGGATGGCGGCCTGACCGGCCTCCTTGCCGGAGCGGTCGACCGGGATCTGCCCGGCGCTGCGGAAGAAGAACGCCGTCAGGCGCCCCTTGAGACCCGGTCCGGTGAAGTACTCCGCCTTCGCCAGGAACGTGATCCGGCGCTTGAGGATCGCGGGCATCAGGAAGTGGTCCGAGAAGGACAGGTGATTGCCCGCGACGATGGCCGCGCCCGACGACGGTACGTGTTCGAGGCCCTCGATGCGAGGCCGGAAGACCAGTCGCAGCAGCGGACCCAGAAGCACGTATTTGAGCAGGTAATAGAACACGGCGTCTCCCTCGCGCTACCCGATCGACCCTATGGACGTGTTCCGCCAGGTCACCGCCGTCATGCGTGCTCGCGACCCTCTGCGGGTGCGGCCGTCCGCGGCCGGTCCCGATCGCGCTCACGCTGACTCCTCGCTGACATCGCTGACGTTGCGTCAGGCGCGTGAGCGCTGGTGAGCCCCGTCCTGCGTGTCGACGATTGATCGTAGCCCGCCCTGCCACGTCACCGGGAGCACCCGGACCCGCCTACGTCGCCGGATGCGGACTTCTGGCCGAACCACGCACCCGGCAACGCCGAACCCGCCCTCGGAGTCCACACCGAGCAGCCCTTCCTCCGGGCGCCTGCCCGGCGCCCTCCACCGCGCCCCCGTGCGCGGCGCCACCCGGCGGTCCGCGAGGGCTCGGCCTCCCTGATCCACATGCCGTCGTCGGGGTGCGGGCTTAGCGTCTGGATATGGGTGTCAGGTGTTGCGCCGCATGACCGGGTCCGGTGGGAGTCCGGGGGCGGCCGATCCGCTGGGCGAGAGCCTGGCGGCGGCGGTGCGCCGCACCGGCGCCAGATCCGGGGGTGTCTACCTGCTGGATCCGCAGGAGGCCACGCTGGGCCTGATCGCGCTGTGCGGGGTGCCGGTCGACGCCTTCGCACCATGGTGGCGGGCTCCTTATTCCGTGCACGGCCCGAGCCAGGACGCGGTCCGCAACGAGCGGCTCGTCTGGGTGAGTTCCCTGGAGGAGCTGGCTCGCTGTTACCCGCGCGTCGCTGCGGGCATCCCCTATCAGCTCGCGTTCGCTGTGCACCCGCTCAGCGAGGTCCGGCACTGCCGGGGCGCGCTGCTGCTGATGTGGGCACCCGGACGCTCCCCTCGGCTCAGCCGCCGTGAACGCGAGCACATCGCCTTCAGCGCCCGCCGTGTCGCGCGCGTCCTGGACGCGGCCGCCGTCCCGCCGGTCATCCCGGACCGGCCGCGCTTCGTCCCTTCCCACCGCGCCGCTCCCGTCCCGCAGTCCGGGCCCGCGGCGGCCGAGATGGTGGAACGTCTGCCGCTCGGCACCCTCGCCGTCGACCAGGGAGGGTGCGTCACCTATGTCAACGCGGCGGCCGCCGGCCTGCTGGGCAGACCCGCCGAACAACTGCTCGGGACCCAGCCGTGGCAGTCACTGACCTGGCTCGACAACATCGCGTACATGGACGCGTACCGCACCGCCATGAGCAGCCGCGAGCCGGTCGCCCTGACCGTCCTGCGCCCGCCGGACCACTGGCTCGACCTCCGCCTGCACACGGACGACAGCGGCACCAGCGTCGTCATCACCCCGAGTGCCTCGTCCAGGCCTGTCGGAGCGCGCCGCGCGATCACCGCCGACCTCTCCTCCAGGCCGGTCGGCGCGCAGCCCATGCTGACCGGAACCCCGTCGCAGAGCCGCATCCACCTGCTGATGGCCCTGGCCGCCGCGCTGACCGAGACCCTCGGCGTGCAGGACGTCGTCGACCTGGTCGCCGAGCGGATCCTGCCCGCGTTCGGCGCCCACGGCATGATCATGTCCACCGCCGACGCCGGCCGCATCCAGATCATCGGACACCGCGGCTACGACCCCGCCGTCATCGAGCAGTTCGACGGCCTGCCCGCGGACGCCGATCTGACCCCCGCCGGCCGCGCGCTGACCACCGGCGCCTCCTCGTTCTTCGCCGACCGTGGCGAACTGTCCCGCTTCTACCCGAGAGCCCCGCAGATCACCGACAAACACGCGTGGGCCTTCCTGCCGCTGCTCAGCTCCGGGCACCCCATCGGCTGCCTCCTCCTCGCCTACAACGAGCCGCACTCCTTCCCCGCAGCGGAGCGCTCGATCCTCACGCCCCTCGCCGGGCTCATCGCCCAGGCCCTGGACCGCGCACGCCTCTACGACGCCAAGCACAACCTCGCGCACGCCCTCCAGCAGACCCTGCTGCCCCACGCCCTGCCCACCGTGACCGGACTCGACGTCGCCGCCCGTTACCTGCCCGCCAGCCTCGGCATGGACATCGGCGGTGACTTCTACGACCTCATCCGCCTCACCGACACCACCGCCGCCGCGGTCATCGGGGACGTGCAGGGCCACGACATCACGGCGGCCGCCCTCATGGGCCAGGTCCGGATGGCCGTCCACGCCCACGCCACGGCCGGGGCCACCCCCGACCAGGTCCTCGCCCGCACCGACCGCGACCTCGCCGACCTGAACGCCGGCCGTTTCGTCTCCTGCCTCTACGCCCACCTCGACCTCGGTCGCCGCCAGGTCACGCTCGCCAGCGCCGGACACCCGCCCCCGCTGGTGCGGCACCCCGACCGGCGCAGCCATCCCGTGGACATCCGCCCCGGCCCTCCGCTCGGCATCGGCGTCGGCAGCCCCGTCCACCCGCTCACCACGCTGTCACTGGCCCCAAAGACGCTGCTGGCCCTCTACACGGACGGTCTCGTGGAGAACCCCGGCACCGACATCGGAAACACCATCGCCGACCTCGCCCACCACCTCGGCCAGGCCGGCGATCTCCCGCTGCCCCAGCTCCTCGACAGCCTGGTCCGCCACACCCGCCCCACGGGCCGGCACACCGACGACATCGCCCTGTTCCTGCTGCGACCCCACCGCACCGCCGCGTCCTGACGGGGCCGGACATCGGCCGTCCTTCGATGTCCGGCGGGCGCCGGCCGTCCGTTCGACGTCGCCCACCCGCCCGCCGCCCGCCATCCTTCAGGCGCCCTCCTTCAAGACCTCCCCCAACGTCCCCAACGCGGACCGGAGTTCCGCGGCCGTGATCGTCAGGGGCGGAGCCAGGCGGATGGTCGAGCCGTGGGTGTCCTTGACGAGGATGCCCGCCGCCATGAGGCGATGGCTGATCTCGCGGCCCGTACCGAGCGCGGGGTCGATGTCGACGCCCGCCCACAGCCCGCGCGCCCGGAAGCCGACCACGCCCCGGCCGACCAGCTCCGTGAGCCCCTCCCGCAGGACCCCGCCCAGTTCGGCGGCCCTGCGCTGGAACTCCCCGGTGCGCAGCAGCTCGACCACCGCCGAACCGACCGCCGCCGCGAGAGGGTTGCCGCCGAAGGTCGAGCCGTGCTCGCCGGGACGCAGGACCGACAGCACCTCCCGGCGGGCCACCACCGCCGACACCGGCACGATGCCGCCGCCGAGCGCCTTGCCGAGCAGTACGGCGTCGGGCAGGACGTCCTCGTGGTCGACGGCGAGCGTGCGGCCGGTGCGGCCGAGACCCGACTGGATCTCGTCCGCGACGAAGAGACAACCGGTGCGCCGGGTCAGCTCGCGCACGCCGCGCAGATAGCCGTCGTCGGGGATGAGCACGCCCGCCTCGCCCTGGATCGGCTCGATCAGCACCGCGGCCGTCGTCTCGTCGATCGCCGCCTCCAGCGCGGCGAGGTCGTTGTACGGGACCACACGGAAGCCGGGAGTGAAGGGGCCGAAGCCGTCGCGGGCCACCGGGTCGGTGGAGAAGCTGACGATGGTCGTCGTACGGCCGTGGAAGTTGTCGGCGGCGACGACGATCGTGGCCCGGTCGGCGGGGACGCCCTTCACCTCGTAGGCCCATTTGCGGGCCACCTTGATCGCGCTCTCCACGGCCTCGGCGCCCGTGTTCATCGGCAGCACCATGTCCAGGCCGGTCAGCGCGGCCAGGGACTCGGCGAACTCGGCGAGCCGGTCGTTGTGGAAGGCCCGCGAGGTGAGGGTGAGCGTGTCCAGCTGGCGGTGCGCCGCGTCGATCAGTGCCGGATGGCGGTGACCGAAGTTGAGGGCGGAGTACCCGGCGAGCATGTCCAGATAGCGGTGGCCCTCGACGTCCTCCACCCAGGTGCCCTCGGCACGGGCCACGACCACGGGCAGCGGGTGGTAGTTGTGCGCGAGGACGGGCTCCTCGGCACGGATGAGGTCGGCCGACGAGCGCGTGGGGGCGGGGGCGGTCATGAGCGGACCTCCATCGGTCAGGGGGCGGGTCGTACGAAGCGGGCGGCGGGTGTCCTCGGTCACGGGCGGATCTCCTGAGTGACGCACTTGATGCCGCCGCCCGCCTTCTGGAACTCCGACAGGTCGACGGGGACGGGCACGTAGCCCAGCCGGGTGAGCTGGTCGGCGAGTTCCTTGGCCCGGGGCGAGATGAACACGTGGCGGCCGTCCGACACCGAGTTCAGGCCGAAGGCCATGGCGTCCTGGCGGGTCGCGATCACCGCGTCCGGGTAGAGCCGGGCGAGGACCGCTCGGCTGCCGGGGGAGAAGGCCTCCGGGTAGTACGCGATGTTCCCCGCCGAGCCGTCGCCGGCGTCTTCCAGGACGAACAGCGCGGTGTCCAGATGGTAGAAACGCGGGTCCACCAGCTGGAGGCTGATCACGGGGACGCCGAAGAACTCCTGTGCCTGGCGATGCGCCTCTCGGGTGGTGCGGAAGCCGGTCCCGGCGAGCAGATAGCGGCCGGTCGGCACCAGGTCGCCCTCCCCCTCGCACACCGACTCCGAGCGCAGCACGTCGTACCCGGCGCTCCGGAACCAGGCGTCGTACGCGGTGGACTCGGGGCGCCGCTCGGGCGCGTGGAACAGCGAGCCGAGGACCCGGCCGCCGAGGACGAGCGCGCAGTTCGCCGCGAATACCATGTCGGGCAGCGCCGCCACCGGCTCCACGGTGTCCACGGTGTGGCCGAGGGTCCGGTAGGCGTGGATCAGCTCCCGCCACTGATCCTGAGCGAGGTCGACGTCCACGGGGGTGTCCGGATGCATCCAGGGGTTGATCGAGTACTGCACGGCGAAGTGTCTGGGTTCACAGACGAGAAAGCGCCGAAGGCGCGGCACACGGCTGTCGGGCACAGAGGGTTTCTCCGCTTCCTGCGGTGTCGGCTGGGATGACACCACGGTAGGAATCGGGACACACGCACGACAAGGAACAAACGTTGCTTGTTCGCGCAGTAATGCTGCGTGTTGAATCGGCTCAGCGCACGTTCGCTGCGTCCTGGGTGGCTCCGGCCTCCGGAGCCTCCGGCAGCAGGTGCGACAGCACCATGTAACTGATCGTCTTCCGGATGAACGGCTCGGTCCGGATCCGCTCCAGCACCTCCTCGAAGTGCTCCACGTCGACGGCCCGCACGTGCAGCAGCGCGTCCGCGCCCCCGGTCACCGTCATCGCCGCGGTGATCTCCGGATGGTTGCGCACGACCTCCGCGAGCCGCCGGGGCGGCGCCGCGCCCTCGCAGTACACCTCCACGTACGCCTCCGTGCGCCAGCCGAGCGCCGCGGGCTGCACGGTCGCCGTGAACCCGGTGATCACCCCGGTCTCGCGCAACCGGTCCACCCGGCGCTTCACCGCGGTGGCCGAAAGACCGATGGCCGAGCCGATCTCGGCGAAGCTGGTCCTCGCGTTCGCCATCAACGCCGTGATGATCTTGCGGTCGAGTTCGTCGAACGCCGCGGAGTTGCTGCTCATGCGGGCACTGTATCCAGCGAGGGGGCTCGCGACCCCCGGTGTGAAGGGCTCCTGCGCGCGCCCGTGTGCAGGCGTACGAATTACTCCTACACTCCACGTTCATGCTGCGCGTGCTCGCCGTCGATGACGAGAAACCCTCTCTGGAGGAGCTGCTGTACCTGCTGAACGCGGATCCGCGGATCGGCAGCGCCGAGGGCGCGAGCGACGCCACCGAGGCGCTGCGGAGGATCAACCGCGCCCTGGAGTCCGGGCCCCACGGGCCGGAGGCGATCGACGTCGTCTTCCTCGACATCCACATGGCCGGACTCGACGGCCTCGACCTCGCCCGTCTCCTCACCGGCTTCGCCCGGCCCCCGCTCGTCGTCTTCGTCACCGCGCACGAGGGTTTCGCCGTCCAGGCCTTCGACCTCAAGGCCGTCGACTACGTCCTCAAGCCCGTCCGCCGGGAACGCCTCGCCGAGGCGATACGCCGGGCCGCACAGCTCCGCGACACGGCGACGGCCACGGCGGCCCCGCCGATCCCGGTCCACGAACCCGATCCCGACGAGATACCCGTCGAACTCGGCGGTGTCACCCGCTTCGTCGCGGTCGCCGACATCACCCACGTCGAGGCCCAGGGCGACTACGCCCGACTGCACACTGCCCAGGGCAGCCACCTCGTCCGCATCCCCCTCTCCACCCTCGAAGAGCGCTGGCGCGCACGCGGGTTCGTCCGCATCCACCGCCGCCACCTCGTCGCCCTGCGGCACGTCGGCGAACTCCGCCTGGACGCGGGCACGGTGAGCGTCCTCGTCGGCCCGGTGGAACTCCAGGTCAGCCGCCGTCACGCACGCGAGCTGCGCGATCTGCTGATGCGCCGGACCACGGGCTGAGGAGCGCCATGCCCCACGAGAACCCCGCCGAACGCCGTGTCGTCGTCACCGGAGTGCCCCGCCGCACCCGCCGCGGCTCGGGCCATCACCGCCCCCGCACCGAGATCGACGAACAGACCACCCTCGGCCATACCTACGTCCGCTCCCTCATGCGCAGCCAACTCCGCGCCGCCCTCGCCGTGTTCGCGGTCCTCGTCCTGCTGGTCGCCCCGCTGCCCCTGGTCTTCGCCGCGATGCCGGACGGCGCGGGACTGGAATGGGCCCTCCTCGGCTTCGGGGTCTATCCGCCCCTGGTCCTCCTCGCCCTCTGGCACGTACGCCGCGCCGAACGCAACGAACAGGACCTCGCCCGGCTCGTCGAGGACCGCTGAGGACCACCGGGGACCGCCGGAGGACCCCGAGGCGACGCAAGCAGTGAACCCGTGAACGAGGAGACCGGAAGCAAGGCATGAACGAGAACTACGCCGTCCCCGCGGTCGCCCTCGTCGTCGTGGCGACCGTCTTCGTCGGCGCCTTCGGCCTGCGCATCTCCCGCACCACCTCCGACTTCTACGTCGCCTCCCGCACCGTCGGCCCCCGTCTCAACGCGGCCGCGATCAGCGGCGAATACCTCTCCGCCGCCTCCTTCCTCGGCATCGCCGGCCTCGTCCTCGTCCAGGGCCCCGACATGCTCTGGTACCCGGTCGGCTACACCGCCGGCTACCTCGTCCTGCTGCTGTTCGTCGCCGCCCCGCTGCGCCGCTCCGGTGCCTACACCCTGCCGGACTTCGCCGAGGCCCGGCTCGCCTCCAAGACGGTGCGCCGGCTGGCGGGGGCCTTCGTCGTCGGCGTCGGCTGGCTCTACCTGCTGCCCCAACTACAGGGCGCCGGACTGACGTTGAACGTGCTCACCGACGCGCCCGAGTGGCTCGGCGGTGTCATCGTCGCCGTCGTAGTCTCCGCCACGGTCGCCGCCGGCGGCATGCGCAGCATCACCTTCGTCCAGGCCTTCCAGTACTGGCTCAAACTCACCGCCCTGCTCGTCCCCGCGATCTTCCTCGTGCTCGCCTGGCAGGGCGACGGCGCCCCGCGCCATGCCTTCGACGAGCCCGCCGAGTTCCGCGAACAGCGCGTCGTCCGCGTCGACGAGACCCTCGACCTGAAGCTCACCGGCCCGCTCACCGTCACCGCCTCCGGCACGATCGACGGCCGCCGTCACGACGAGCGGCGCGTGCACCTGTCCGCCGGCACCCACCGCATCGACCGGGGCACCCGGCTGACCTTCACCAAGGGCGACACCGTCCCCGTCGCCGACCGCGGCACCAACGGCGGCATGTCCACCTCCCTCGCCGCCGGACGCGAGGAACGCCCCCTGTACGCCACCTACGGGCTGATCCTCGCCACCTTCCTCGGCACCATGGGCCTGCCCCACGTCGTCGTCCGCTTTTACACCAGCCCGCACGGCGTCGCCGCCCGCCGCACCACGGTCGTCGTCCTCGCCATGATCGGCTTCTTCTACCTCCTGCCGCCGCTCTACGGCGCCCTCGGCCGCATCTACGCCCCCGACCTCACCCTCACCGGAGACGCCGACGCGGCGGTCCTGCTCCTGCCGGACCGCATGATCGGCGGCCTCGGCGGCGACCTCCTGGGCGCGCTGGTCGCGGGCGGCGCCTTCGCCGCGTTCCTGTCCACCGCCTCGGGCCTGACCATGGCGGTCGCCGGAGTGCTCACCCAGGACGTCCTGCCCGCACGAGGCGTCCGGCACTTCCGGCTCGGCACACTCCTCGCCATGGCCGTGCCGCTCGCGGCGAGCGGCCTGGTCGGCGGGCTGCCCGTCGCCGACGCGGTCGGCCTCGCCTTCGCCGTGTCCGCCTCCTCCTTCTGCCCGCTGCTCGTGCTCGGCATCTGGTGGCGGCGCCTGACCCCGCCGGGGGCCGCCGCGGGCATGCTCGTCGGCGGCGGCGCGGCGCTCCTCGCCGTCGCCGCGACCATGGCGGGGTACCCCGGCACCGGCACCCTGCACGCCCTGCTGGCCTGGCCCGCCCTCTGGTCCGTCCCGCTCGGCTTCCTCACGATGGTCCTGGTGTCCCTGGCCACCCCCGGCAGGATCCCGGCCGAGACACCGGCGATCCTCGCGCGCTTCCACCTCCCGGAGGAACTCGTCGGAGGCCGGACCCGGGCGGCGACCAAGGAGATCGAACTGTGGCGCCGCTGAGGACCGGGCGGACAGCGCGAACCGGGCTGGCGGGGCCGGCAGGAGGACCGGTGGAAGGGAACCCACGAGCGGTGAGCGGTGTACCCATTGCAGGAGGTGAGCGATGAGCGCTGAAGTGACCGGGTTCCTCGCGGGGTTCTGCGTGGCCCTGCTCCCGGTGCTCGCGGCCGGGTTCTGGCTCGGCCGCCGTACGGCCCGCCCGCGCAGCAGCCTCGGCGGCCTCGGCACGCCCGTCGAGCACGCCACCTTCCAGACCCTGCACACCGCCACCCTCGCCGCGCCCCCGCTGCGAGCCGGCCTCACCGAGGAGACGGCCCGAAGATCCGCCAAGCGGCTGCGGACCCTGCTCGGCACGGACGCGCTGTGCCTCACCGATCACGAGTCGGTCCTCGCCTGGGAGGGCGTGGCCGAACACCACCGCGCCGAGATCATGGGCAGGCTGGCGGGTCCCCTGGAGTCCGGCCGCGGCGAGGCCTTCCCGCTGACCTGCGACATCCTCGACTGCCCGGTGCGCTGGGCCGTCGTCGCCCCCCTCACGGTCGACGACCGCGTCCACGGGGCACTCGTCGCCTGCGCGCCCCGCGAGTCCGCCGTCCTCGTCCGGGCGGCGGGCGAGGTGGCCCGCTGGGTCTCCGTCCAACTCGAACTGGCCGACCTCGACCAGTCCCGCACCCGCCTGATAGAGGCCGAGATCAAGGCTCTGCGCGCCCAGATCTCCCCGCACTTCATCTTCAACTCGCTCGCGGTGATCGCCTCGTTCGTCCGCACCGACCCCGAGCGCGCCCGTGAACTCCTGCTGGAATTCGCCGACTTCACCCGCTACTCGTTCCGCAGACACGGCGACTTCACCACCCTCGCCGACGAACTGCACGCCATCGACCACTACCTGGCGCTGGTCCGGGCCCGCTTCGGCGACCGGCTCTCGGTCACGCTCCAGATAGCCCCCGAGGTGCTCCCGGTCACCCTGCCCTTCCTCTGCCTCCAGCCCCTCGTGGAGAACGCGGTGAAGCACGGACTGGAGGGCAGGACAGTGCCGGCCGCGGGCAAGAGCCACATCAGCATCACCGCCCAGGACGCGGGAGCGGAGGCACTCGTCGTCATCGAGGACGACGGCGTCGGCATGGAACCGGAGGTGCTCCGCCGCATCCTGGCCGGCGACACCAGCCCCTCGGGCGGCATCGGCCTCAGCAACGTCGACGAGCGGTTGCGCCAGGTCTACGGCGACGACCACGGCCTCGTCATCGAGACCGCGGTCGGCGCGGGCATGAAGATCACCGCCCGGCTGCCCAAATACCAGCCGGGCGTACACCCGGACGGGGGAATTCCCCGGGTCTGAGGCTCACGGTGCGTGAGCCTCAGGTGCGCGACGCCACCATCCCCAGCGTCAGCAGGCCCAGGAAGACCCATCCGAACCACAGCCAGCCATTACTGCCGAGCGCCACCGAGTAGGCCGTCACCGCGACCAGCCCACCGACGGTGAGCACCCCCATGGCCTTCGTAGAACCGGGCATCGCAACACCCTTCCTCAGGCTTCTTCTCCCTCCATGGTGCCCCCACTACCGGAAATGACAGTGCAGACGACGAAATGCGCGCCTTTTTTCCAGCCGTCCTCGCTGATCCAGAAGCCGGAAGCGGTGACGCCGGGCTCATGGCCGTACTGCCGCGGCGGCAGGTTCTTCACACAGGCCGCGAGCGCTGTGTCCTGCGCCTTGTCGTACGTGATCCCGGCACCCATCTCGTGGAAGCCGAGCACCTTCTGCTCATGGCTGTCCTCGCAGGAGACCAGCCGGATCGTGTTGTCGGAGATCCGGTCGAGACAGTCCTGCTTCTGCAGGGTGGCCACGTCGGTGATGACCGTCTCTCCCAGCGTCCGGTACGCGCCGAGCGGTCCGTAGACCGGCCTGCGCTCGCCCATCAGCAGACAGGCGACCCGATGCCGGGCGGCGTCGAATCCGTCGGTGGTCGGCAGGACGGCGTAGGTCCGGACGTCCACGAGCTTCTCGCGCGCCTCCACCGTGAGCTGCTCGCACCGGTCGGCGCCGCCCGTCCTGGCGTCCTCGGCGGACGAGGCCTCGTAGGAGGCCATCACCTGGCCGTCCATCGTGCGCCCGGTGCAGGCAGGCACGAGCCGCAGCCGGGCGGCGTCCGAGAAGGGCGTCCCGGCCCAGGTGACGTCCACGCAGTCGCCGTCCCGCAACGGCTCCACCAGCCCCACGGCCGGCCCGTAGGGCAGTTCCGCGCTCAGGGTGTCACCGCTGCCGCCGAGCCCACCCGGGAGGTCCCTCAGGTTCTGCACGGCGGACCAGACCCCGCCGGCCACCAGCGCCAGGCCGAGGGCGGTGGCCACGCCCGCGAGGAGGGCCCGGCCACCGTGCCCCCGGGAGCGCCCGCCGGCGCCGCCGGGTCGCTGAGGACCGAGGCCCCGGTCCCCGGCGGACCGGTGTTCCGCCGGGGACCAGACGTCCGGCCTGCCGGGCGCCCCCGACGACGTGTTCCACGGCGTCTCGTGCGTGCCCCGGGGGAGGGCGGGGACCTCCGGCTCGGCGGTGTGCGAGGGCTCGTTCGCCCACTGCGATCGTGAGCCGAGGTCGGGCGCGGGGAGAGGGTGGGCCTGGGGCGTGACGATCGCGGAGAGCGCCGCCTCGGTCTCGGCCGCCGTGATCCGGCGCGCGGGATCCTTGGCGAGCATGGCGGTCAGCACCGCCTCCAGCGCACCGGCCCGCATCATGGGACGCGGGGCGTCCAGGACGATCGAGGTCAGCGCCGCGATCTCGGAGTCGCGGTCGAACGGCCCGTAGCCCTCGACGGCGTGGTAGAGCGTGCAGCCCAGTGAGAACAGGTCGGACGCGGCGGTCGGCGGCCCGCCCTGCGCCCGCTCGGGTGCGAGGTAGGCGGCGGTCCCGATCAGGACGTGCGACCGCGTGTGCCGGGTCTCCTGGGTGTCGGGCTGGACGGAGATGCCGTAGTCGGTGAGAAGGACGCGGGCGTACGGCGATCCGGCGCGGTCCGGGGCGAGCAGGATGTTGGCCGGCTTGACGTCCCGGTGCATGACGCCGCGCTCGTGCCCGGCGGTCAGCGCGTCCAGCACGGCCAGCCCGATCCGGGCGCACTCGGCGGGATCGAGGGCGCCGTGAAGGTCGACGAGCGCCTTCAGGTCGAGGGCGCCCGGCACGTACTCCATGACGATCCACGGCAGCGTTTCGTGTTCCAGGACGTCGTGCACGGTGACCACGTTCGGGTGGGCGCGCAGCCCGGCGGCGTGCCGTGCCTCGGCGCGGGCGCGGGCCACCCGGGCCGTGCGCTCCCGCTCGGCCTCGCCCGGACTGCGGAACACGATCTCCTTGAGCGCCACCTCGCAGTCCAGCCGGCGGTCGTGCGCCAGCCAGACATGGCCCATGCCGCCGCTGCCCAGCCGGTTCAGCAGGTGATAGCGGTCGGCGATGATCCGGCCGACCCCCGACTCCGGTGCTTCTGAGTGCATCGGTCACTCCCGAGGTTCAGATCCGTACGGGCAGCTGGGCGGGGTCGTCGAGGGGGAGGCCCGGATCCCCAGGGTCTCCCGGCCCGCCCGCCGGGGCCGGGGCACCACCGAGCGGTTCCGGATCGCTCGTCGTGGGCCCGTCGGGAGGCGGGTCACTGTCCTGCGGAGGGATGGGATCGGGATCGGGATCGGGATCCGGCTCGGGCTCGGGCTCGGGAGGCGGCGGCGTTCCGCTCGACGTGGACGGCACGGGCGCCGAGGAGGGAGCGGACGGACTCGGCGGAGGGTCGGGTTCCGGCACGGCCCTCTCGGACGGCGTGGACGGCGAGGGCACCAGCGTGGTGCCGCCCGTCGCCGGGGGAGCGACCGACTCGGGGGGCGACGCTCCCCCGTCCGTCGACCCGGTGCCGGCCGACCCACCGCCGGCCGACCCACCGCCTGACGACCCACCGCCCGACGAGGGGGGTCCCCCGCCCGACGGGGTCGTGTTCCCGTCCGTCGGCGTCGACCCGCTCTCCGACGGAGATCCGCCGGTCGACGAGTCGCCCGTCCTGGAGGGCTCGGTCGGCCCGGACCTCGCGGCACCCGAGCCCGAGCCCGTGCTTGAGCCTGTACTTGAGCCCGAGTCCGAGGGCCCGGCCCCGGCCCCGGAGTCTGTTTCCGACCCCGACCCCGACCCCGACCTCGACCCCGACGCGGGTTCCGAGTCCCCGCTGTTCGCCTCGGCCGTTCCGCCCGGCCGGTCCACCGCCAGGGCCACCGCGGCGCCGAACTCCAGCTCGGTGCCCGGTCCGGGGCTGGACCCCGTCACCGGCGTGTCGCCCGGCGGCAGCGCCTCCCCGGCGACCGTCACCGCCAGCCCCCTGTCCGCCATGGCCGCGCTCGCCTCGTCGAAGGTCATCCCCCGCACCTTCGGCACGGCCTGCCGGGCCCGAGTGTCGAACGTCGTGTCGGACTCGCCCGTGGTGCCGACCTCACGGCTGATGCCCCGGCCCGGGTCCTCGACGTCGACGAGCTTGATCTCCTTGAGCTGCCCGGGGGCGGGTTCCACGACGACCATCCCGGACTTGTCGTAGCCCTTCCACTTCCTGTCGCCCGGGAACTTCACCTCGACGCGTGCGGGGTCCGCGTCGAACGCGCGGAGCGGATTTCCGCAACTGCACTTCACGGCGGGCAAACCCTGATCGTCGACCAGAACGGCGATACCGGCTTCCAGCAACGCGTCGAAGGGAACAGCTTTGCCCTTCTTGTAGTCGTGGTTCTTCACGAGGGTGTCGTGGCGCAGGAGAACAGGGGTGAGTTCGTCGAGATAACGTCCGATGCCGTCGGCATCGACACCGGTGATACGGGCCCATTCCTGAGCCTTATTCTTGTTCTCCGGTGCGGTGAGGAAATCCTCCAGCTTGCGCACGTCGCAGACCTTGGGCTTCTGTGTGCCCCCGTACAGGCCGGGTGCGTTGCCCTGCTGCAGACCGCTGTGCGGCTCCAGAGGCGTCAGCCGGGGTTCGTCCCGGCCGAGCCGTTCCCCCTCGTCGAAGAAAGGTGCGACGGAGGCGACCCCCGCGGCCACCGCCTTCACCGCGAGCAGGGACGGGGCCGAGTCGCCGCAACCGCTGAGGAGCATCGCGCCGACGAGAAGGACGGCGATCCGCCGGGCAGTCGATTTCCCCGTAATTCGTAAGCGTGTTCGTAAGCGCAATGGTGTGCGCGTCGGTAAGCATGCGTTGATGGTCATGACCGCTCCCCCCGGCGGTTTCCCCTGTCACCCCGCGGAACGGAAGCGGGGCTCAGGCATCATGCTACTGAAAGGAAAAGCCTTCTGGTCAAGGGGAATTGGGGAGAAGTGTGGTCCCGGGGTCGAACAAAAGAATGGGGTCCGACGGAGGATTGCGGCTCAGCGTCCGCGTGCGTCGAGTGAGGCGAGATAGGCGTTGTACGCCTCGAGTTCCTTGTCGCCGTCCCGGTCGGCCGCGCGGTCCATGCGCCGGGCCTGTCGCTGCTCGGAGCCGTACCACTGGAAGAGCAGTGCGAGCAGTACGAGCACCGAGGGGATCTCGCTGAACGCCCAGGCGATCCCGCCGGCCGCGTTCTGGTCGGTGAGGGCGTCGATGCCGAGGGAGGCGGGCGGGTTCTCGTACGTCTTCACCATCGGTGCTGACGCCATCATCAGCGCGATGCCGAAGAACGCGTGGAACGGCATGCCGGCGAACAGCTCCAGCATCCGCATCAGATAGCCGGGGCGGTGCGGGCCGGGGTCCACGCCCATGATCGGCCAGAAGAAGAACAGGCCCACCATCAGGAAGTGGGTCATCATCACGATGTGCCCGAGGGTCGACCCCATCAGGAAGTCGAAGATCGGGGTGAAGTACAGCCCGTACAGGCTCGCGATGAACATCGGGATCGTGAACGCCGGGTGCGTGACGATCTTCATGTACCAGCTGTGCAGGAACATCAGCAGCAGCTCACGGAGCCCCTTGCGGCCCCTGCCCGCCACCGGCAGCGCCCGCAGCGCCAGCGTGACCGGCGCTCCGAGCAGCAGCATGATCGGCGCCACCATGCTGATGACCATGTGCTGGACCATGTGCACGCTGAACATGACCATGCCGTAGTCGTTGAGTCCGGTGCACGTCACCAGCATCACCAGCAGCACACCCGCGACGTAGGCGACGGTCCGCCCCACCGGCCACTTGTCCCCGCGCCGCACGAGCCGCACGACGCCCCAGCCGTACAGGGCCAGTCCCGCCAGGCAGGCGACGAGGAAGAACGGGTCGGCCGACCACGCGAGCCCCCGCCCCAGGGTGAAGGGCAAAAGCCCCGTACCGTGCCCGCTGTGGTCCATCCGCCGGCTCCTGCTTCGTGGGGGGTTGTGCTGTCTGTCCGCCCCCAGACTAGAACCGCCCCCGGTCGCGATCACGACCGGGGGCGTACCTCACTCCTGAATCCTCGGCGGCACGCTAGAGCACGCACTCCGCCTCGTCGTACCGCTCCTCCGGCACCGTCTTCAGCGTCTCCACGGCCTCGGCGAGCGGCACCATCACGATGTCGGTGCCCCGCAGCGCGGTCATGTTCCCGAACTCTCCCCGGTGCACGGCCTCCACCGCGTGCCACCCGAACCGCGTGGCGAGCACCCGGTCGTACGCGGTCGGCGTCCCGCCCCGCTGCACATGCCCGAGGATCACCGGCCGGGCCTCCTTGCCGAGGCGCTGCTCCAGCTCGACCGAGAGCTGCCGCGCGATCCCCGCGAAGCGCTCGTGACCGTAGATGTCCTTGCCGCCCTCGTCGAAGTCCATCGACCCGGCCCTGGGCTTCGCGCCCTCCGCGGCGACGACGATCGCGAACCGCTTGCCCGCCGAGAACCGCTGGGCGACCTTCGCGGTCAGCTCCTCGATGTCGAAGGGCCGTTCCGGTACGACGATGGCGTGCGCGCCGGCCGCCATGCCGGAGTGGAGCGCGATCCAGCCGGTGTGGCGGCCCATGACCTCCACGACCAGGACCCGCTGGTGGGACTCGGCGGTCGTCTTCAGCCGGTCCAGGGCCTCCGTGGCCACACCGACGGCCGTGTCGAAGCCGAAGGTGACGTCCGTGACCGCGATGTCGTTGTCGATGGTCTTCGGCACGCCCACGACGGGCAGACCGCTGTCCGACATCAGCCGGGCCGCCTTGAGCGTGCCCTCACCGCCGATGGGGATGATCGCGTCGAGCCCCAGCTCCTCGACATGGCTCCGGGCCCGCGCCACACCGTCGCGCAGATGTGAGGGCTGGACCCGGGAGGAACCGAGGATCGTGCCGCCGCGGGCCAGGATGCCGGCCACGGCGTCCAGGTCGAGCTTGAGGTAGTCGCAGTCCAGCAGGCCTTTCCAGCCGTCCCGGAAGCCGATGACCTCGTCGCCGTGGTCGACGACGGCGCGGTGCACGACGGACCGGATGACGGCGTTCAGTCCGGGACAGTCGCCGCCGGACGTGAGGACACCAATGCGCATAGCCCGAATACCTTCTCGACGTGGGCCGGGTACCGGACCACGCTGTCCGGCTGGAATCCCCGCCACCCTACCGGCGGCGGGGGGCCCGGCCGTAGCGGGCGTCCGCCTGCTGGACGCCCCCGCACAGGTGAGCGGAGCCCTGGTCAGACGGGCTTTCACACATGAGCGGGGGCGCTATCGGACGGGCTTTCGTACGGGCACTGAGGAACCGTTTCTGAGGAGCCTCGGCGTCCTGCCGTGACCTGCTAGGCGGGCTGCTGGGCGGAGGAGATGCGCTCGTCGCGCAGCGCCTCGAACCAGCGGTCGTCGGTCGGCGGCAGCGCGTTCACGTCCAGTGCCAGCTTCAGCAGCAGGTCCGCGATCTGCGGGTTCCGCGCCAGCACCGGCCCGTGCATGTACGTGCCGAAGACGGTGTCGTTGTACGCGCCCTCCGTGCCGTCGCCCGTGCCGTTGCCCTTGCCGAGCCGCACGTTCGCGAACGGGCGGGCGGTGGGACCGAGGTGCGTGACGCCCTGGTGGTTCTCGAATCCGGTGAGCTGGGGCAGGCCGAGGCGCGGGTCGATGTCCGCGAGGACGTCGCCGACGCACCGCTCGCCCTCGCCGCGGGTCGTGGTCACGTCGAGCAGCCCGAGGCCCGGCTCGCGCTGACCGAGGTCGTTGACGAACTCGTGGCCGAGGATCTGGTAGCCCGCGCAGACCGCGAAGACGATCGCGCCGTTGTTGATCGCCTGGTACAGATGCCGGTCCCGGCGCAGCCGCTCGGCGGCGAGCCGCTGCGGACGGTCCTCGCCGCCGCCGATCAGGTAGATGTCGCCGGAGGTCGGGATCGGCTGGTCGCTGCGCACGTCCAGCCGGGCCACGTCCAGGCCGCGCTGCCGCGCCCGGCGCTCGACGACGAGGACGTTGCCCTGGTCGCCGTAGGTGCTGAGCAGGTCCGGGTAGACCCAGACGACCCGCAGACTGTTGTCGCTCATGTAAGTCGGTGCCCCTCGGAGTCGTTGGCGTCGTTCGTCGTAGCGTGCTCAGTTGCCCACGCGGCGGCGCAGGTCCTGGAACGCGGTGTAGTTGGCGATGACCTCGATCCGGCCCGGCGGGCACATCTGCACCGCCTGGTCGAGGGTGTCGCAGACCTGGAAGTGCTGGTTCGCCACCTCCAGGCGTACCGCGAGGTCGAGCTTGCGGTCGCCCAGCACGAAGATCGGGTGGCCGGTCAGCCGGGTGTAGTCGACGTCCCACAGCCAGGAGGTGTCGGTGCCGTCGGCGCCGCGCGCGTTCACCGAGAGGATCACCGGCGACGGCGGCGGGTCGATCAGCGAGAACGTCTCCAGCCAGCCCGCCGGGTTCTTGGCGAGCAGCAGCCGCAGGTCGCGCTGCATGAACTGCACCACGTCGTACCGTCCGGCGACCGCCTGGACCTGGTACATGCGTTCCAGGGCGACCTGTGGGGGCACACCGAAGACGGCGGCCGTGGCGGCCGAGGAGGCGGCGTTGGCCTTGTTGGCGCGGCCCGGGAGCTGCAGGTGGATCGGCCAGGCCGAGCCGTGCGGGTCCAGCACGTGGTCGCCCGAGAGCGCCCAGCTCGGCGTCGGGCGGCGGAAACCGCACTCGCCGCAGAACCAGTCGTCGCCGGGCCGCTGCATCACACCGCCGCAGGACGGGCAGGACCAGGCGTCGTCCTTCCACATCTGGCCGACCGCGACCCAGATCACGTTCGGGGACGACGAGGCCGCCCACACGATCAGCGGGTCGTCGCAGTTGGCCACGACCACGGCCTTGGTGCCGGCCAGGCCCTCCCGCCACGCCTCCGCCATCATGCGGGTCTCGGCGGCCCGGTCCAGCTGGTCGCGGGAGAGGTTGAGCAGCGCGATGCACTTGGGGTCGGTGTCCCGCGCCACACCGGCCAGGTACTTCTCGTCGACCTCGATGACCGCGAACTTCGCGTCCGAGTTCCCGGCGAGGGCCGAGGTGATGCCCGCGGGCATGTTGGCGCCGAGCGCGTTCGAGACGACCGGGCCCGCGGCCCGCAGCGCCTCGGCGATCAGCCGGGTCGTGGTGGTCTTGCCGTTGGTGGCCGAGACCAGGACGACGTCCAGGCTCTGCGCGAGCCGGGCGAGGAGGTCGGGGTCGAGTTTCAGTGCCACCCGGCCGCCGATCACAGATCCGCTACCGCGTCCCGCGGCACGAGATGCCGCCGCGACCGCCTTGCCCGCCGTCACGGCCAGCTTGGCCCGCGGCGTGAGCGGGTCCGAGTTGCCTGCCATCAGTTCTCGATCCTCCTTGCGTACAGCGCCGCGCCCTGTCCCGGCAACGTGTGGACCGAAGCCTATCGAGATCCACTCACGCGCCCGAATCTCGACCGGGCCGTCCCAGCGTCCGGACCGGCGATATCGGTCCGAACGTACCCTTGCGACCATGCGAAGCGGCTCGATTCCCGGCGCCCGAGGGCGCGTTCTCCCCATGACACTGCTCGGGGACCCCGTACTGCAGGCGCCCTGTGAAGAGGTGACGGAGTTCGGGCCCGAACTGGCGCGCCTTGTGGAGGATATGTTCGCGACGATGTACGACGCGCGGGGCGTGGGTCTTGCCGCGAACCAGGTGGGCCGGTCGCTGCGGGTGTTCGTATACGACTGTCCGGACGACGAGGACGTACGGCATCTGGGTCATGTCGTGAATCCCCGGCTCGTCTCGACCGAGGGGATCGTACTGCGGGGGCCCGAGGGCTGTCTGTCCCTGCCCGGCCTGGAGGCGGGTGTGGAGCGGTACGACGAGGCCGCCGTGGAGGGGTTCACGGTGGACGGGGACCGGGTGCGGGTGTGGGGGAGCGGGTTCTTCGCGCGGTGTCTCCAGCACGAGTGCGATCACCTTGAGGGCCGGGTGTATGTGGACCGGCTGTCGGGGTGGCGTCGGCGGCGGGTGATGCGGAAGGCCGCCCGAGCGGCGTGGGGGCGGTGAGCCCGTCGGGGCGTGCCGGTTCATCGTGGCTGGTCGCGCCCATGCGGCGGAGCCGCACAGCGATACGGCCCCACGCCCCTGACGGAGCGCGTCCACCAGCCGTGCCGAGAAGTGGGGCCGCTAGAAACCCGGGCCGCCGACCTTGTCGCCGGCGGCCGCCAGGCGGCCCCACAGCAGGTCGGCCAGGCAGCTGACCAACTCGGCGCGGGTGCAGGGGCGTTCGCCGAGCCACCAGTCTCCCGCCGCGTGCATCATGCCGACGATGCCGTGACCCCAGACGCGGGCCAGCCGGTGGCTGTCGGGGCCGAGATCGAGGCGGTCCTCTATGACTTTGCCGAGTTCCTCGCCCATGCGGCGCAGGAGCGGGGCGGAGTGCTTGCCGACGTCGAAGCCCTGCTCGCCCGGCTGGCCGGCCTCGGCGGGGTGCATGAGGAAGCGGTACACCTGGGGGCGGGCCTCGATGGCCGCCAGATAGGTGTCGAGGGTCGCCTCGACGCGTTCGCGCCGCTCGGCGGGGGCGTCCAACGCGGCCCGCAGGGCGTCGAGGAGGGCGTCGGTGTGGCGCTGGGCGAGAGCGGCGTAGAGTCCGCTCTTGTCGCCGAAGTGGCGGTAGAGGATCGGCTTGGTGATCCCGGCCTCGGCGGCGATGGCGTTCATCGACGCTCCGGGGCCCTCGCGCAGCACCACCCTGTCCGCGGCCTCCAGCAGCTCGCGCCGACGACGGTCGGCGGACCGCTCCTGGTCGGTCCGCTGCGTGGTGTCCATGAGTCTCTCCCCCACATACTGATGACGGTGACGCCCTGCGCAAACTAACACTGATTGGCACGAGCCGATCGAACGGGCTACCGACCCCGCCGCGGGAGTTGACTTTTCCTACCGACCGGTAACAGACTCCAGTTACCGCAGGTAACATCTTAGTGCAGTGCTGGAGGCGCGTCATGGCCGAGTTCACCATGGAACTCAACGACGAACAGCGAGAGGTCCGCGACTGGCTCCACGGGTTCGCCGCCGATGTGATCCGCCCCGCGGCCGCCGAGTGGGACGAGCGCGAGGAGACCCCCTGGCCGGTGATCCAGGAGGCCGCCAAGGTCGGCATCTACTCCCTCGACTTCTACGCCCAGCAGTACTTCGACCCCACCGGTCTCGGCATCCCCATGGCCATGGAGGAGCTGTTCTGGGGTGACGCGGGCATCGCCCTGTCCATCGTCGGCACCGGCCTCGCCGCGGTGGGCGTCCTCGCCAACGGCACCGAGGAGCAGATCGGCACCTGGATCCCCCAGATGTACGGGGACGCCAACGATGTCAAGGTCGCCGCGTTCTGCTCCTCCGAGCCCGACGCCGGTTCCGACGTGGCGTCCATGCGCACCCGCGCCGTGTACGACGAGGCCAAGGACGAGTGGGTCCTCAACGGCACCAAAACCTGGGCGACCAACGGCGGCATCGCCAATGTCCACGTCGTCGTCGCCGTGGTCGACGCCGACCTCGGTTCCAAGGGGCACGCCTCCTTCATCGTCCCGCCGAACACGCCCGGTCTGTCGCAGGGCCAGAAGTTCAAGAAGCACGGCATCCGCGCCTCCCACACCGCCGAGGTCGTCCTGGAGGACGTGCGCGTCCCCGGTTCCTGCCTCCTCGGCGGCAAGGAGAAGCTCGACGAGCGCCTGGCGCGGGCCCGCGAGCGGGCGAAGGCCGGCGGTGAGCGGCTGAAGAACGCGGCGATGGCCACGTTCGAGGCGTCACGTCCGGCGGTGGGCGCGATGGCGGTGGGCACCGCCCGTGCCGCGTACGAGGTGGCCCTCGACTACGCCAAGACCCGTGAGCAGTTCGGCCGGCCCATCATCGACAACCAGGGCGTGGCCTTCCAGCTCGCGGACATGCGGACGTCCGTGGACGCGGCGCGGCTGCTGGTGTGGCGGGCCTCCTGGATGGCGATCAACGGCAGGCCGTTCACGGCGGCCGAGGGGTCGCAGTCGAAGCTGTTCGCGAGCGAGACGGCGAAGAAGGTGACGGCGCAGGCGATCCAGATCCTGGGCGGCAACGGGTACACCCGTGAGTACCCGGTCGAGCGGATGCACCGGGACGCGGCCATCTACACCATCTTCGAGGGCACGAGTGAGGTGCAGCGGCTGGTGATCGCTCGGACCTTGTCGGGGATGCCGATTCGGTGAGGCCGCAGGAGAGGCGGTGCCGGGGCGACCGCGGGAGCGTCGTGGCCGCTCGCGCCCACGCGGCGGAGCCGCACATCGACACAGCCCCGCGCCCCTGACGGGGCGGCGCTGTCGTGGGAGAGTCGACAAGACAGTGGCGACACCGACGCGACGAACCGGAGCGCTTGCCCTGGAACAGCGGCTCGTCATCGCCGCCGACCTGCTCTCCTTCCGCCACCTGGCCGAGCGGTCGGCGGCCGAGGGAGCCGGACAGCGCCCCCTTCTTCGCGATGCTCGCCGAGGGGGAGGCGGTGGCGGCGCAGGCGCTCGGGGCGTACGCCGAGGCCTGCGGTGTGGACGAGGAGAGGGCGGCGGCGTACGAGCCGCTGCCCGGCTGTCAGGCCTACCCGTCGTACGTCGCCCGGCTCGCCCTGGGCGCGGCGCCGGCTGACGTGGTGCTCGCCCTGAGCGCCAACTTCGCCTCCTGGGGCGGCTATTGCGCGACGATCTCGAAGGCTCTCCGCGACCACTACGGCTTCACCGACGAAGCCCGCGCCTTCTTCGGCTTCTTCGCCGAGCCGGCACCGGAACTGCAGGAGCGGGCGAGGGCCGCGGTACAGGCCGGGTTGGACGCCGGACGGATCGGCGAGAACCGGGCGCACGCCTACGGCCGACTGCTGCAGGGGTACGAGTCGATGTTCTGGACCACGCCGGCGCGCCCTGAAAGGGGCGCGGGGCACCGCGCGATCAGCCACGGACGACCCGCGGTCGGCGTGCGACCCTGTTGAGCGGCTTCCCTAGCCGGAGGCACCGCCGCTGCTGTGCGCGATGCACGCCACGTCGATGCGGTCCGCCAGCTTCGCCAGTTCGATCGTCAGCGCCGCCACCGTGTCCTCGTCGAGTTCCTCACCCGCCTCCACCAGGTGCAGCCACCGGCCGCCCACCGTCCGCAGCAGCTTGCTCACATCGGCCGCAGACACCTGCAGGTTCCCGCGGTCGTCGACGATCAGAGGCAGAGTCACTTCGCGGTTCACAACGGGGATCGTAACCGTGGAACGCTCACGCGCCGTGCCACACGGTGGTGATGTTGCAGAACTCCCGGATTCCGTGTCCGGACAGCTCACGCCCGTAACCGGACCGCTTGACCCCGCCGAACGGGAACGCCGGGTGGGAGGCGGTCATGCCGTTGACGTAGACCGCACCCGCGTCCAGGTCCCGGACGAACCGTTCGACCTCGGCGGCGTCCTCGGTCCACACGTTGGAGCTGAGCCCGAAGGGTGTGTCGTTGGCGATCGCGATCGCTTCGTCGAGGTCGGCGACCCGGTACAGGGTGGCCACCGGGCCGAACGTCTCCTCCTGGTGGACGCGCATCTCGGGGGTGATGTCGGCGAGGACGGTCGGCGGGTAGAACCAGCCCGGCCCGTCGGGGCGTTCGGCGCCGCACAGCACGGTGGCGCCGCTCTCCACGGCCTCGTCGACCAGTGCCTCCAGGTCCTCGCGGCCCCGCTCGCCGGAGAGCGGGCCGACGTCGGTGTCCTCGTCCAGCGGGTCGCCCACCTTCAGCGCCCGCATGGCCTCGACGAACCGCTCGGTGAAGGCGTCGTACACGTCGGCGTGCACGATGAACCGCTTGGCGGCGATGCACGACTGGCCGGTGTTCTGCACCCGGGCCGTCACGGCGGTCCTGGCCGCCTTCTCGATGTCGGCGGACGGCATCACCACGTAGGGGTCGCTGCCGCCCAGTTCCAGGACCGTCTTCTTGACCTCGTCCCCGGCGACCGAGGCGACGGCCCGGCCGGCGGGCTCGCTGCCGGTGAGGGTCGCGGCCTTCACACGCGGGTCGCGCAGGATGTCCTCGACGGCGCCAGAGCCGATGAG
This sequence comes from Streptomyces bottropensis ATCC 25435, assembly GCF_000383595.1. NCBI lineage: Bacteria > Bacillati > Actinomycetota > Actinomycetes > Kitasatosporales > Streptomycetaceae > Streptomyces > Streptomyces bottropensis. Next base: position 3,971,724 of record NZ_KB911581.1, read on the forward strand.
CAGCGTCTGGAAGCAACCCTCGGGGAAACCCGCCCGCCGGAAGAGGTCCTCCAGGTAGAGCGCGGTCTGCGGGACGTTGGAGGCGTGCTTGAGCAGGCCCACGTTGCCGGCCATCAGGGCGGGCGCGGCGAAGCGGATCACCTGCCAGAGCGGGAAGTTCCACGGCATCACGGCGAGCACCGGGCCGAGCGGCCGGTAGCGGACCAGGACCCGGGAGGCGCCCGAGTCCTTCACGTCGGCGGCGGAGGGCTCCACGTCGGTGAGCAGCACCTCTGCGTGGTCGGCGTACCAGCGCATCGCCTTGGCGCATTTGGCGGCCTCGGCGCGGGCCTGCTTGATGGGCTTGCCCATCTCGGTCGTCATCACCCGTGCGACGTCCTCGGTGTCCTCGTCGAGGAGGTCGGCGGCCCGGCGCATCAGCCGGGCGCGTTCCACGAGGGACGTGGTCCGGTACGTACGGAACGTGGTGTCGGCGGTGGCGAGGCGGCGCTCGATCTCCTCCTCGCCCATGGCGTCGTACGTCTTGAGCGTCTCGCCGTTCGCCGGGTTGACCGTGGCGATGGGCATGGCTGGCCTCCTGCGTGGGCTGTCCTTCGACCTTCCCGCGCGGCGGCGCACGCCGCAACGCGGACTCAGTCCGAGTGCTCCGTGAGACGGTCGAGAAACGCCGCCTGCGCCGGGACGAGCACGGCCCGGGCCCGTTCGACGGTGAGCCACTCCACGCGGTCCAGCTCCGGGAACTCCTGGATCCGCCCCGACCTCGGCGGCCACTCCATGCGGAAGGTGCCCGGTACGACGGTCGCGGGGTCGAGGTCCGCCTCGATCGCCCACACCGTGACGATCTTGCCGTTCTTCTGCTGGACCTCGCCCAGCGGTACGGCCTCCCCGTCGGGCGGCACCAGCCCCAGCTCCTCCTGGAACTCCCGGCGGGCCGCGTCCCAGGCGGGCTCGTCCGGCTCGTACTCGCCCTTGGGCACGCTCCAGGCGCCCGCGTCCCTGTGCGCGAAGTACGGGCCGCCCATGTGGCCGAGCAGGACCTCGACGCCGTGCTCGGTGCGGCGGTGCAGCAGCAGTCCGGCGCTGCGCTTGAAAGTGGTCAACGCGTCACCTCGGGGTGTGCGGCGAGCAGGGTCTCGACCGTATCGGCTTCCGCGGGGGTCTTGTCGTCGCGATAGCGGATCACCCGGGCGAAGCGGAGGGTGACGCCGGCCGGGTAGCGGGTGGAGCGCTGCAGCCCGTCGTAGGCGATCTCGACGACGAGTTCGGGCCGTACGGTCACGCCCCAGCGGTGCTCCTCCACGGCCAGCTCCCTCAGCCGTTCGGTCTGCCAGGCCAGCAGGGCGTCGGTCATGCCCTTGAAGGTCTTGCCGAGCATGGCGAAGGAGCCGTCGGCGGTGCGGGCGCCGAGATGGAGGTTGGAGAGCCTGCCCGTGCGGCGGCCGTGGCCCCACTCCGCGGCCAGGACCACCAGATCGAGGGTGTGCACCGGCTTGACCTTCAGCCAGGACGCGCCGCGCCGGCCCGCGCTGTAGGGGGCGTCGAGGGCCTTGAGGACGACACCCTCGTGGCCGCGTGCCAGGGTGTCGGCGAGGAAGCGTTCCGCCTCGGGCAGGTCGTCCGGGCCGGCCACGAGGGTGCGGCGGACCCGCATGGGCTCGGGTACGAGACGGGCGAGTACGGCGTGGCGGTCGGTGAAGGGGAGGTCGAGGAGGTCCTGGCCGTCCACGGAGAGCGCGTCGAAGAAGACCGGCGAGACGGGGATCTGTTCGGCGGCCGTCGTCACGTCCAGCCGGGAGCCGACGCGCCCGGCGGTCTCCTGGAAGGAGCGGGGGCGGCCGGTCTCGTCGAACGCGATCACCTCTCCGTCCAGGATGAACCTTTCGCCCCGCAACTCCAGTGCGGCCGCGGTGAGTTCGGGCAGCCGGTCGGTGATGTCGTCCAGGGTGCGGGTGTACAGACGTACGTCTTCGCCGTCGCGGTGGACCTGGACGCGGATGCCGTCCAGCTTCTCCTCGACCGCGCACACGCTCAGTTTCGCCACGGCCTCCGCGACGCAGGACGCGCTGTGCGCGAGCATCGGCAGGACGGGTCGGCCGACGGTGAGCCGGAACCCCGCGAGGGCCGAGGGGCCTTCCGCGAGCAGGGCCTGGGCCACGGTCTGCAGCGAACCCGCCAGCATCACCGCCCGCCGTACGTCGCCCGCGGGCGCGCCGGTGGCCCCGGCCAGGCCCTCCACGGCCAGTGCGTCCAGGGCGCCCTGGCGGACCTCGCCGGTGAGCAGGCCGAACAGGTAGCGCTGCTCGTCCTCGGTGGCCGCCGTCAGCAACTCGCCGACCAGACGCCGGCGTTCGGTCTGCGAACCGGGTCCGCTGACCGCGCCGATCACCGTCAGCCGGGCGTCGACCTCCCGGACCGTGAGGGTGGGGGTGGTGGCCGGTGGGATCTGCTGGTCGAGGACCTTCCAGCCGATGCCCAGGCGGCCCTGGGGCAGGCGGCCCGCGAGGTAGGGGATGACGATCGGCACGTCCGCCTCCTCGGCGTCCCGGAAGAGGTCGGCGAGCAGGGCCGTCTTGCGGGACCGGGCCGAGGTGGCGGCGATCTCTTGCGACACGCGGGCGAGCCGGGCGAAGAGCATGGGGCCATGCTCCTACGGAGTTCCGCCGGGCGCCTACGGGGGAGGGGGTGCGGGTGCGGGTGCGGGTGCGGGTGAGTGGGGCTTCTCTCGCAGTCCCCCCGCGCCCTTTGCGGCGACGGCCCTTCGGGCCGATCCCTCACACCCGGCTATCGCGGGGTCGCCGCGTCCAGGTCCGTCATCAGGAGGTCCCCGTTGATCGTCGCGCCTGCTCGGTAGCCCGAGGAGGCCGCGTTGACGACCTGTTCGGAGAAGCCCATCGCGTTGCCGACGGCCCAGACACCCGGGACCGTGGTCCGGCCCGTCGGGTCGATGACCGGATAGGCGCCGAAGGGGGTCTCGTCCAGGTCGGCGCCCAGTTTCTCCAGCAGGCCGGTCCGCGGGAGAGGCCGGGGCGCGGTGAAGAGCACCGAGCGGGCGTGGGTCGAGCCGTCGGCGAGCCTGACGCCCGTGAGGTGGTCGTCCTCCACCACCAGGTCCGCGACCACTCCGGGGACCACCGACACCCCGGCCGCCACGAGACGGCGCAGGTCGTCGTCGGAGAGATCGCCCTCGGCGACCTCGTGCAGGAACAGGGTCACGTCCTTGGACCACTGGGAGACCATCAGGGCCTGGTGCACGCTCATCGGGGTGGTGGCGAGGACGCCGAAGGGCTGGTCGCGGACCTCCCAGCCGTGGCAGTAGGGGCAGTGCAGGACGTCCCGGCCGAAACGTTCGGCGACGCCGGGGACGGCCGGGAGTTCGTCCTTGAGGCCGGTGGCGACGACCAGGCGCCGGGCGCGCACGGCACGGCCGTCGGCGAGGGTCACGGTGAAACTCCCGCCGTCGTCGTTCCGGGTCACGTCCACCGCCCGGCCCCGGACCACCTCGACGCCGTAGCGGGCGATCTCCTCCCGGCCGACGGCCAGGAACTCCGCCGGCGGCATCCCGTCCCGCGACAGAAAGCCCTGAATGTGCGCGGCGGGCGCGTTGCGGGGCTCGCCCGCGTCGACGACCAGCGTGTGGCGCCGGGCCCGGCCGAGGACCAGGGCGGCGGAGAGCCCCGCCGCGCCGCCGCCGATGACGATCACTTCGTACTGCTCGGTCATGGTGACCACCTCCACCACGACGGTCGCCCGTACAGCGGCACATTGACAAACGGCTTTGCCGAAACTGCAATAGCGGGATGAGTGACACGAGTGCGGACGCGAGCGGCTCGGACGAGGTCCTGGCCGGGGTCGGGCCCCGGCTGCGGCGGATCCGGAAGGAGCGGGAGGCGACGCTGGCCGGGCTGTCGGAGGCGACCGGCATCTCGGTGAGCACGTTGTCGCGGCTGGAGTCGGGGCTGCGCAGGCCCAGCCTGGAGCTGTTGCTGCCGATCGCGCGGGCCCACCAGGTGCCGCTGGACGAACTGATCGGGGAGCCGCCGGTCGGCGACCCCCGGGTGCGGTCGAAGCCGATCCAGCGGCACGGGCGGACGTACTGGCCGCTGACCCGGCAGCCGGGCGGCCTCCAGGCCTTCAAGGTGCTCGTGCCCCAGTCGAAGCAGGAGCCGGAGCCGCGCACGCACGAGGGCTACGAGTGGCTGTATGTGATGTCCGGGAAACTCCGGGTCGTGCTCGGCGACCATGATGTGGTGATGGTCGCCGGGGAGGCCGCCGAGTTCGACACCCGGGTCCCGCACTGGTTCGGTTCGACGGGGGAGGGGCCGGTGGAGTTCCTCAGCCTCTTCGGGCCTCAGGGGGAGCGGATGCACGTACGGGCGCGGCCCACGCGTGCGTGACGCACGCTACTGCTCCGCGACGGTTCCCCGGAGGGCAAGCGACCGCTTAGTATGCATGCGACAGTCGACCCCGGTCCGACGAAGACGTCCGAGGCAGTCCGTGGAGGCATCGCATGCAGGCATGGCAAGTGCACGAGAACGGCGAGCCGGGCGAGGTGATGCGGCTCCAGGACGTGGAGCGGCCCACGCCCGGTGACGGCCAGGTCCTGCTGAAGGTGCGCGCCGCGAACATCAACTTCCCCGATGCCCTGATGTGCCGCGGGCACTACCAGGTCAGGCCGCCGCTGCCGTTCACGCCCGGCGTGGAGATCTGCGGAGAGACCGAGGACGGCCGCCGGGTCATCGCCAACCCGGCCCTGCCGTACGGCGGTTTCGCCGAGTACGCGGTCGCCGACGCCGCCGCGCTGCTGCCCGCCCCCGAGGCGCTGGACGACGCCGAGGCGGCGGCCCTGCACATCGGCTATCAGACGGCGTGGTTCGCACTGCACCGCCGGGCCCGCCTCGAAGCGGGGGAGACCCTGCTCGTCCACGCTGCCGCGGGAGGGGTCGGCAGCGCGGCCGTGCAGCTCGGCAAGGCCTCCGGGGCGACCGTCATCGGCGTCGTCGGCGGCGCCGACAAGGCCGCGGTGGCCCGGGAGCTGGGCTGTGACGTGGTGATCGACCGGCGGAGCGAGGACGTCGTCTCCGCCGTGAAGGAAGCCACCTCGGGCCGGGGCGCGGATGTGATCTACGACCCCGTGGGCGGCGAGGCCTACACGCAGTCGACCAAGGTCGTCGCCTTCGAGGGGCGCATCGTGGTCGTCGGTTTCGCCAGCGGGACGATCCCCAGCCCCGGCCTCAACCACGCCCTCGTCAAGAACTACTCGATCCTCGGCCTGCACTGGGGCCTGTACAACACCAAGAACCCCAAGCTGGTCCAGCACTGCCACGAGCAGCTCACCGAGCTGGCCGCCCGGGGCGTCGTCAAGCCGCTGGTGAGCGAGCGCGCGCCGCTGGACGGGGCCGCGGCCGCCGTGCAGCGCGTCGCGGACGGCGTCACCACGGGCCGGGTCGTCGTCGTACCCGCGCTGGAGAACGGAGCCGCCGCATGACCGACGCAGCCGACCTCAGGCGCCGCACGGCCGAGTTGCTGGCCGCGTATCCACCCGCGACGACGGACCGCCTGGACTTCCTGCGCGCCCGCTTCGACGCCGGACTCGCCTGGGTGCACTACCCCGAGGGTCTCGGCGGACTCGGCGCCCCGCGCTCCCTGCAGGCCGTGGTGGACGCGGACCTGGAGGCCGAGGGCGCCCCCGACAACGACCCGCGCCGCATCGGCATCGGCCTCGGCATGGCCGCGCCCACGATCCTCGCCTACGGCACCGAGGAGCAGAAGCGCACGTTCCTGCGCCCGCTGTGGACGGGTGAGGAGGTCTGGTGCCAGCTGTTCAGCGAGCCCGGCGCCGGCTCCGACCTCGCCGCGCTCGGCACCCGAGCCGTCCGGGAGGGCGACGGCGACTGGGTCGTCGACGGCCAGAAGGTCTGGACGTCCAGCGCCCATGTCGCCCGCTGGGCCATCCTCATCGCCCGCACCGACCCGGACGTGCCCAAGCACCGGGGCATCACCTACTTCCTCTGCGACATGACCGACCCCGGCATCGAGGTCCGGCCGCTGCGCCAGGTGACCGGCGAGGCCGAGTTCAACGAGGTGTTCATCACCGGCGTCCGCATCCCGGACTCCCGTCGCCTCGGAGACGTCGGCGACGGCTGGAAGGTCGCGCAGACCACGCTCAACAACGAGCGTGTCGCCATCGGCGGCATGCGGCTGCCCCGTGAAGGCGGCATGATCGGGCCGGTCGCCAGGACCTGGCGCGAACGTCCCGAACTGCGCACCCACGATCTCCACCAGCGGCTGTTGAAGCTCTGGGTCGAGGCCGAGGCCGCCCGGCTCACCGCCGAGCGGCTGCGCCAGCAGCTCGTCGCCGGACAGCCCGGCCCCGAGGGCGCCGGCATGAAGCTCGCCTTCGCCCGCCTCAACCAGGAGATCAGCGGCCTGGAGGTGGAACTCCGGGGCGAGGAAGGGCTGTTGTACGACGACTGGACCATGCGGCGCCCCGAGCTGGTCGACTTCGTCGGCCGCGACGCCGGCTACCGCTACCTCCGCTCCAAGGGCAACAGCATCGAGGGCGGGACCACCGAGGTTCTGCTGAACATCGTCGCCGAGCGCGTCCTGGGCCTGCCCAGTGAACCGCGCACCGACAAGGACGTCGCCTGGAAGGACCTCGCCCGATGACCGATCTCCTGTACTCGGAGGAGGAGGAAGCCCTCCGCGCGGCCGTCCGCGACCTGTTGGCCGACCACTGCGACGCGGCGGGCGTGATCGCACGCGCCGAGTCGGACGCGCCGCACGACATCGCCACATGGAAGGCGCTCGCGGGGACCATGGGCCTCGCGGGGCTGCTCGTGCCGGAGGAGCTGGACGGTCAGGGTGCCACGCATCGCGAAGCGGCGGTCGTGCTGGAGGAGTTGGGACGCGCCGTCGCGCCGGTCCCCTATCTGACCAGCGCGGTCGTCGCCACCGAGGCCCTGCTGGAGTGCGGCGCCGACGACCTCCTCCCCCAGCTGGCCTCCGCGACGGCGATCGGCGCCCTGGCGGTCTCGCTGAGCGTGCCCGCGGGCAGTGCCTACAAGGTCGTACGGTACGAGGACGGCGCCCTGCACGGGGAGTTGACCGGCATCGCCGACGCGGCCGTCGCCGATGTGCTGCTGGTGCCCGCCGACGACGGCGGCCTGTACGCGGTGGACGCCTCCGCCGTGACCGTCACCCCGCAGGTGTCCCTGGACCTGACCCGACCGCTGGCCACGGTGACGCTGGACGGCGCCCCGGGCCGGCTCCTCGGCGACGCCGAGCCCGCCGTCCGCCGCGCCCTGCGCGCCGGCGCCGGGCTGCTGGCCTCCGAGCAACTCGGCCTCGCCGAGTGGACGCTGACCGAGACGGTCCGCTACCTCAAGGAACGCAAGCAGTTCAACCGGCCCGTCGGCGGCTTCCAGGCGCTCAAGCACCGCCTCGCGCAGCTCTGGCTGGAGGTCGTCAACCTGCGGGCGGCCGCCCGGAACGCGGCCGACCAGCTCGCCACCGGCAGCGACGACGCCGACCTGGCGGTGGCCGTCGCCCAGGCGTTCGCCGCGCCCGTGGCCGTCCACGCGGCCGAGGAGGCGCTGCAGTTGCACGGCGGGATCGGCATGACCTGGGAGCACCCGGTCCACCTGTATCTGAAGCGGGCGAAGGCCGACTCGATCGCGTACGGCACCGCGGGCGCCCACCGGGCCGCGCTGGCCGGACTGGTCGACCTCCAGGCCCCCTGACGCACGGTCCGCGAAAGCCCGGAAAGCCCGTCCCACCAGGGGCGGGCTTTCCGCTGTGCGCGCGGTGGCCCGGATGAACGAACGACGGCGGTCCGGCCAACTCCCCGCACAGCACTGCTCGTCCGCCCCTTCCGGCTCGCATACTCGCAGGGTCCGCAACCGGCCCCACCCGGGAGGCAGAACATGGCCCTCACCACCCGCCGCAGAGCCCTCACCACCCTCGGCGCCGCCCTCGCGGGCACGGTCGCCCTGCCCGCCACGAGCGCCCTGGCCGGCGAACGCGGTCACCGCCCGCACCCGTTGTGGCGGGCCCACGCGCACAACGACTACGAGCACCCGCGCCCCCTCCTCGACGCCCTCGACCACCGCTTCGGCAGCGTCGAGGCCGACATCTTCCTCGTCGACGGCCAACTCCTCGTCGCCCACGACCCGGCCGGCCTCGACCCCGCACGCACCCTCGAATCCCTCTACCTCGACCCGCTCGCCGCCCGGGTCCGCGCCCACGGCGGTTCGGTCCACCGGGGGCACCGCAGGCCGCTGCACCTGCTCATCGACATCAAGACCGAGGGCTCGTCCACGTACCTCGCACTCGACCGGCGACTGCGGCGACACCGGCACCTGTTCACCACCTACGCGCACGGTCGGGTGTACCCGGGCGCGGTGACGGCCGTGGTCTCCGGGGACCGGGCCGCCCGGCCGCCCATGGAGGCGCAGTCCGTGCGGCGTGCCTTCTACGACGGACGGCTCACCGATCTCGACGCCGCCGCGCCCGCGCCCGCCACCTTCGTCCCGCTGATCTCCGACAACTGGACCCTCAACTTCACCTGGCAGGGCGTCGGTCCGTTCCCCGACGCCGAGCGCGCGAAGCTGCGCCGGATCGTCTCGACGGCCCACGGGCGGGGACAGCGGGTGCGGTTCTGGGCGACGCCCGATCTGGCGGGGCCGGCCCGGGACGCGGTGTGGGGCGAGCTGGTCGCGGCGGATGTCGACCACCTCAACACGGATGACCTCGCGGGGCTCGCGGCGTTTCTGGACGCTCGCCGGTCGGTGTAGACCACTCGTTCGGCGGACACGTCAGCCGCACGGACGAATGCTCCTTTACGCCACACTTACGGCCGAATGCCGCGAAGTGGGCGTGGCGGAGGAGGTTGACGATGGCCATTTCCATCTCTGTGGTCGTGCTGCTCGTGATCCTGACGGTGGTCTTTCTGCGCAACGGTGCGTTGAAGGTGTCGCACGCGGTGGTGTGTGTGCTGTTGGGGTTCTCGATGGCCGGTACGAGTCTGGGGCCGACGATTCACAACGGGTTGACGGCCACGGCGGAGATCGTGAGCAGCGTGGAGCCGTGAGCGGGGGTGGGGCAGGGCGGAGTCGCGGGGGCGCCTGACAGCTCGGGGGCGCGGGGCTCGTGGGCGCTCGCGGGTCCGGTGGGGCTTCGGGCGCGGGACCGTCGCGCGCCCGAGATGCGGCGTCAGGGTTTCGTGAAGACGCCGATGCCGTTCGGGACGGCGCGTTCCGTGCCGTCCGTGGGGTGGTTGCGGACCGTGACGGTGGTCGCGCCGGGTGCGCGGGCGACCAGCGTGGAGGAACCGCCGCCGTCCAGGCTGAACGCGTCGGTGGAGCCCAACCCCCGCATGGTGGCGGCGACTTCGGCGATGGTCAGCCCCGTGCGGTGGGCGGCCGCGCCGTCCAGGGCGAGGAGCAGGAGACGGTGGCCGCCGTCGGCGACTCCCGCGGCGGTGCGTACCGCCGAGGTCGTGTCGTCGAGGCCGGGGAGCGAGCCGCCGCCCCGCAGGACCGGGTAGCCGCCGAGCGCGAAGGCGTACGGGGTCCCGGTCGAGGCGACGAGGAGGTGCGCTACCTCCACCGCGTCACCGGCAGCGAGCTTGCGCAGCCGCTGGGCGCCCGCCTCACGCCCGACCAGGACGGTCGTACCGGCCGCGATGGCCCCGCTGCCGGGTGTGCCGGCCGAGCCGACGACGCGGCCGTCCTCGACCAGCACCTCGTGGGTGTCGGTGCTGCACGGCGCCGCCCGGTCGGTGTCCGTGCCGCAGACGGCCCGCAGCCGGGAGACGCTGCCCCAGTCCGAGGTGAACGCCCCGACGGAACCCACCGGCAGGGCGTACTGGTTGAGGCCCCGGAGCGGAAAGTCGCCGTCGGCGGTGGTGACGGTCCCGTCGAGGGCGATGCTGTCGAGGCGGGCCGTGCCGTCGGTCGTGACGCCGAGTACGTCCCTGGTGCTCGTCCCGGGCGGCAGGGACGGACCGAAGCGCTGGCCCGTCGGTACGGCGGCCTTGAGCGCGTGACCGGCGGCGATCGCCGGGCCGACCGGTGCCCCGGTGGCCGCGACACCCGGGTGCTGGGTCTCGGTGATGTTGAAGAAGTCGCCGTTGACCCCGGCCACGGCACCCGCCGCGGTGGCCAGCCGGGACACGGTCGCCCGCTCGGCCACCTTCCCCGGGTACAGCAGTCCGACGCCCACCCGCCGGTTGCGCAGGTCGACACTCAGCACATGGGCGTGCGCCACGCCCGCCGCCCCCCGGATGTCGAAGTGGCTGTACTCGACGCCCGGCGCGACGGCGACGGCCCTGGGCGCGCCGACGGCCGGTGCCGCGCCCGCGAGGGCCGCGCCGGCCAGCACACTCCACGCCGAGAGAACCGTCAGTACCCGTCGGAACCGTCCAGCACGACGCGTCACGGCACCCCCTGATGTCTCGTCAACCGTCCCAGGACTCAGGGGAAGTGCACCAGACGACTACCGGCCGGGCGGCGGCTCGGCTCCGACGACGCGGGAACGGATGAGAAATCGCACCCCTTCGGGTGCCTCCAGGGAGAAACCGCTGCCCCGGCCCGGCACCACGTCGACGATCAGCCGGGTGTGGCGCCACGCCTCGTACTGGCTGCGGGACATCCAGAACCCGACCGTCTCCTCGACCCCCTCGACGGTGAGTTCCGCGAGGAGGACGTCCGAGTTCCCCGTGCGGAACTCACCGTCCGGGTAGCACATGGGGGCGCTGCCGTCGCAGCAGCCGCCCGACTGGTGGAACATCAACGGGCCGTGGGCCGCCCGCAGCCGCCGTACGAGATCGGCGGCCGCGGGGGTCAGCTCTACGCGCGGGACGACATCCATGGCCGGCAGTGAACGCCCCGGCAGGTTGCGAGGACGTTGCGCGCGGTCAGGATTCCGGCCGGCCTCGGTCGCGGTCGCGGCGGCGCAGCAGGAGAAGGCCGCCCGCGAGGGCCGCGAGTCCCCCCGCGGCGGTCCAGGCCGGAACGTCGGAGATGCCGGTCGCGGCCAGATCCTCACCCCGGCCACTCCGGCCACCCCGGGCGCCGGTCGAGGCGCCGCCGGAGGGGGACGGGGAGCTGGAGGACGAGTCGCCGGCGGAGGGGGAGGTGGAGGTCGAGGCGGTCTGTTCCGCGTCCCGGGTGAACGCCAGGGTGCCGAAGCCCAGCTGGTCGTACCCGCCGCTGTCGGGGCCGTAGTCGCCGCCGCCTCCCTCGGGGGCCGCCTTCGCCGCGGCGCGGGTGAGGTAGGAGGCGTCGAGGCCCCGCCGCCCGGTGTAGTGGTGGGCGATCATGGCCCAGATGGGGCGCCTCATGTTCGGGTCGACGCCGGCCGCGTCGGACGCGGTCTCCCTGCCGGACCAGCCGTCGACCGCACCTTTCGCGCGGGTGTTCGCCGTGTAGGCGACCTCGCCGCCCAAGCTCCACTTGGCCACGTACTGGGCGCCCTTGAGGAAACGGTCGTCGTCGTGGCCGTACAGGTCGATGCCCTGGTTCCAGGCCATCTCGCAGAGGGCGCCCATCAAGCCGACGCCGAGCAGCGCGTGGCCCTGGTCGCGGCCGGCCTCCAGCCATTCGCCGAGGCCGTCGTCGTGGACGACCGGGATGGCCTTCCCGACGGCGCCGAGGCCGTCGCCGTTCTTGAAGTAGTCGACGGCGCGGGCGACCCGGGCGCGGTCGTCGCAGAAGATGCCGGTGGCAAGGACGCACGCCATGTTGGCGAGGTCCCAGTTGGGCCAGTAGTTGGTGACGACGGCGCCGTTGTGGTGGAGCAGGAAGTCGTCGCTGAGCGTGGCGAAGACCTCGGTCAGCATCACGGTGAAGCGGTCCAGGTCGAGGTCCGGGTGGTCACGGACCAGTTCGGCGGCGTTGGCGAACTGGTAGCCGTACAGGCCCGCCGCCAGGAACCGGTCGGCGCTGCCCCGCACGGCGGTCAGTGTCGCGGACCAGGCGTTGAGGATGCGTACAGCGGTGTCGGCGTGGGCGCTGACGCCGGTGACGTGCCAGCGCAGGGCGTTCTGGTAGGCGGCGTGCACGTCCTTGTAGAGCGCCGCGTAGTTCTGCGGGGTTCCGCCGCCCCGGTGGACGGTGGCGGCCGGGCGGGCGGTCCAGGAACTCTGGGCATGGGCGTTGGCGGTCAGCCTGGCGAAGCCCGCGGTGTAGGGCGCGGCGCCCGCCTTCACCTTCGCCGCCATCCGGGCCAGGTCCGCCGCGGTGTGGAGCAGACCGGGGTGCGCGTACGCGTCGCCCGCCGCCGCGGCCGGCGTCGCCACCGTGCCCGTGCCGACGCCGAGCCCGGCCGCGCCCGCGGCGGTTCCGGCGATCTTCAGCATGCTCCGGCGGCTGATCTGTGCTGTCACGGTGGGGGTCCTCGGGTCTCGGGTACGGGGGTGGCGGCTCGCGCTCGCGCCGGCCCGCGCGGGGAGCCACGCACAGGAGACGCACCGGCCCCGGGGAGATAACAGAAACCCGGAGCGGTGCGTCGGCTGCGGTACCCGCAGTACCCGCCCGTACAGGCCGTACCTGCCGTACCCGGCGTCCTCAGGCGCTCGGCGTCCAGCCGGCCAGCCAGTCCGCGACCTCTTGGCCGGCGGCCTGGGCGTCGGTCAGGTGCGGACGGTCGGTGCTCGCGCCGCCCGCTCCCGGACCGGTGTTCTTGTACTCGGCGAAACGGTCGTCCTTCCAGGAGAAGCCGCTCATGTCGGTCCACGGCGCGGTCCTGACCGCGGCGCTGAGGCTGGTGTTGCGGACCGTCGTCTGCGGGTCGAGGGAGGCGTCGCCCCCCGCGTGCCAGGGGCGGCCCAGGTGGAAGCTGCGGTCGGACACGTCACCGTTGACGGTGGAGTTGGTGATCAGGAAGCCCTTGCGGTTCGCGGCCGTGCTCGGGGCGGTGACGTAGCCGGCGGAGGTGCCGTTCCAGCGCTTCTTCAGGGTGATGACCGATCTGTCGACGACGGCCGTGGCCCTGCCGAAGATGAAGTCGACGTTGCCGATGACGTAGGAGTTCGTGACGTAGACCCGGCCGAGCTTGTCCTTCGAGGCCGTGTCCAGCAGCAGGGTGTCCTGGTCGCCGGAGACGATGACGCCGTCGAGGAGGACCTTGTCGGCCGCGGTCCGCAGGGCGACCGCCTGGTGGCCTTCGAGGGACTGGTTGGCGGCCTCGTCGAAGTCGTTGGAGATGGTCAGGTTGCGGGCCTGGAAGTCGTCCGCCTCGACGGCGACGGTGGCGCTGCCACCGGTCCCGTAGGTGCCGCCGCCCGGCTTGGGCGTGCCGGACGCGTTGTTGTAGACGATCGTGGTGTCCTTGCGGCTGCCGCCGGAGCCCTGGATGGTGACGTGCGGCTTGTTGGACGGGACCTTGACGAGTTCCCGGTAGGTGCCCGGCTTGACCGAGATCACCACCCGCGAGGGGTTGTTCGCGGGCACCGCGTCGACGGCCTTCTGCACGCTGGTGAACTGGCCGCTGCCGTCCTTGGCGACGGTGAGCGTGGTGGCGGCGGCTGCCTTGGTGGTCGCCGTCGTACCGATCGAACTCCGCGGACCCGCACCGGACTTGAGCAGCGCCGGTACGTCGGCCGCCTTGTCGAGGGTGTAGCCGTAGTACGTCTTCGGGTCGAAGGCCGTGCCACCGCTCTCGTTGCGGCCGGAGATGCCGGAGAAGAGGTTGCCCCGCTGGACCAGGGCGGCCGTCGCGTCCTTGGTGACCGGGTTCCGCATGCCCTGGAAGTAGCTGTTCTCCAGGACCATCTTCGTGTTGCCGCGGGCGTAGTTGCCGTACGAGGAGGCGATGTCCGTGCCGGAGACGTCCTCCAGGAAGTTGTTGTAGAGGTGCGCGTGGGCCACGTTGTCGGTGGAGGGGTTGCGCTGTTCGGTGTCGCGGAACCAGTTGTGGTGGATCGTCAGGTCGGCGGTGGTGTTGGTGGTCCAGCCGATGCCGAAGGTCTTGTTGTTCTGGCTGAGCTTGTTCCAGGACACCGTGACGTAGGTGGTGTCCTTGCGGCTGTCGATGAGGCCGTCCGCCATGTGCCGCAGGTCGTTGTGGTCGATCCAGACGTGGTGGGCGCCGTCCATCTGGATCGCGTCGAAGTCGTGGTCCTTGTCGTTCCAGGTGCCCTGGTAGGAGTCGCGGATCGTCAGGTTGCGGATGACGACGTTGTGGACGCCCTGGCCGAGGAAGAAGCCGCCGCCCACGATGTGGCCGGAGGTGCCGGAGCCGACGATCGTCTTGTCCGAGGCGACCCTGATCTCCTTGCCGACCGGGTTCATGTCGATGGTCGCCGCCACGACGATGACGTACGGCTCGGCGGCGGTGGCGTACTTCTCCAGATCGGCCAGGGTCTTCACGGTGACCGTTCGGCCGTCCCGGCCGCCGTAGGTGCCGTTCTGGCCCAGCGCGTTCACCGAGGCGAACCCGTCGGCGCTCGCGGTGGCCCAGGTGGGGGTGGCCGCCGCGGCCCTGGGCTGGGCGTCCGCGCCGAACACGCCGAAGACCGTGCCGTAGGCCATGGTCCCGGCGGCGGCCAGGGTCAGGGGGACGCCGGCCACGACGGCGGTCTTCCTTCTGCGGTGGCGGGCCTTGCCGTGGTTCTCGCTCACGCGTCGCTTCCGTTCCGTGCGGGGGAGGGTGGTCAGCCGAGCAGTCGCCGCCGGATGCGAAGAGGTTGCCGCCTGTCGGGGCGAATTTCGGCCGGAACAACGGCACTTCGAGAGGGGGCGGGGATGGCCGATAATCGACTCCGGTGCGCGCACGGGAACGGTCCAGGTCCGTGGGCCCGGACCCGCGGCGGTCGTTGACACGTGCGCGCAGGTCAGGATCGGGTCGTCACAGCAACACATCGATTGCGTTGTTCACTTGACTACCGGGCGTCACACGCGATTGGCTCCGCCCAGCGAAAGTCAGCCAGTCGCCGCACGTCATCGCGGTGATGACGGTGATGTCGCTCCCCCCGACCTCCCGTCCGGTCGCACAGCGAGGTGCCGCGCCCCCATGAACCCATCGCCCGCGTCCCACAGGGTCTTCACGGCCTTCCGCGCCACAGCGCTCGCCGCCGCCCTCTGCCTGACCGTCGCCGGCTGCTCGGTGTTCGGTGGCTCGGAGGCCGATTCGGGCACGGACGCGTCGGGTGGCGCGGGCGGGATGAAGGTCGCGCTGATCACGCACAGCGCCGAGGGGGACGCCTTCTGGGACCTGGTCCGCAAGGGAGCGCAGGTCGCGGCGGCCAAGGACGGCATCGACCTGACCTTCGTCAGCGACCCCGACCCCGCCGGACAGGCGAAACTGGTGCGGGACGCGATCGCCGACAAGGTCGACGGCATCGCGGTGACCCTGGCCAAGCCGCAGGCGGTGCGCGGCGCGGTCGCCGAGGCCCGCGCGGCCGGCATTCCGGTGGTGGGTCTCAACTCCGGCATCGGCGCCTGGCGGGCGCAGGGTCTGCTGGCCTTCTACGGCCAGGACGAGAGCGTGGCCGGCCGGGCGCTCGGCAACGAACTCGACGCCCGCGCGGCCGAGCGGGCCCTGTGCGTCATCCACGAGCGCGGCAACGTCGCCCTGGAGGCCCGCTGCGCCGGCGTACGGAAGACCTTCGGCGGCCAGACCGAGAACCTGTACGTGGACGGCACCGACCTCGACGCCGTGACCGACTCGATCGCCGCGAAGCTCCGCCAGGACCCGTCCGTCGACGAGGTCGTCACGCTCGGGGCGCAGTTCGCGCTCGCCGCCGTGGAGTCGGTTCGCGACTCCGGCAGCAAGGCCGAGGTCGCCACGTTCGACCTCAACAAGGATCTGGTCGAGGCGGTGCGGGACGGGGAAGTCCAGTTCGCGGTGGACCAACAGCCCTACCTGCAGGGCTACCTCGCCGTCGACGGGTTGTGGCTGTACCGGACCAACGGCAACGTCAGCGGTGGCGGTGTCGCACCCGTGCTCACCGGTCCCGCGTTCGTGACCAGGAAGAACATCGCGGGAGTCGCCGAGTTCGCGGAGAACGGGACCCGTTGACGTGACCGGTCCGGGACCCCGTGAACCCCCCGGTCGGCCGCAGCCGCCCGGCCGCCGCTCAAGGTGCGGACGGAACCTTCCGTTCGGACGCGACCGTGCCACGGAACCCAAGTAAGCGGAACGGTCGTGTAACGGCGACGCCAAACTTCCGGCCACCCCTGCGCCCTGCACTCACTTGTACGGATAACATCCTGCGCATCCCCTGTGCGCCCTACTGACAGGTGTCCACCCGCCTTTTCCGGACGCCCGTCGCCCCGTCCCCCGCTTCCTTCCGCTCCCCGCCAACCGCCCAAGGACGACGATGCCCCCACGGACCGGCGCCCGGCGCCGTCTCGGCTCCATACGTCTCTCGCTGATCACCCTGGCCCTGATCCCCAGCGTCACGCTGGCGGTGAGCTGGGGTGTGACGACGACCCAGATGTTCTCCGAGGGACTGCAGCTGCGGACGCAGACCGGCCTGAGCAAGTCCACCGGCGCCATGGGAACCGAGGCGACCCTCGCCCTGCAGCGCGAGCGAGCCCTGTCCGCCGCCTACATGGCGGCCCCCGGCAGCTCGACGAAGGCCCTGGACGAGCAGCGCCACCAGACCGACAGGGCGGTCGCCAAGCTGGACCGCCGCGCGAGCGAGATCGAGCGCGCCCCCGACCGCATCGGCGACCAGCTGTACTCGGTCATGGGAGCCTCCAACAGCCTGGAGTACTACCGGGACCAGGTGGACCACCCCACCGACATCACGCCCGAGCAGGTCCTGGAGCACTACAGCTCGATCATCGACGGCCAGATCCACGCCTTCCAGCAGCTGACCCAGGTCGACGACGGCGACCTCACCTCGCAGGCCGGTCCGCTCGTCACCATCGCACAGGCCGCGGAGCTGGTCTCGCAGGAGGACGCGTTCCTCACCCTCAACTGGCCCTCGGGCCGCCTCGACGAGCCGACCCGGAACAGTTTCGCCCAGGTGGTCAACGCCCGCCGCTGGCTGGTGGACAACCAGCTCGTCCCCTCGCTGGAGGGCGAGGTGAAGACCGAGGTCGAGCGGATCGTCCAGGGCAGGGACTGGCAGGCGCTGCTGTCCGTGGAGGACGAGGTCCTGTCGGCCCGCACCACCGGAAACGGGGAGTCCCGCCGGACCGAACTGCCGCGGGCGCAGGCGCGCTGGGACGCCGCGATGACGAAGCTCTCCGCCCAGTACGAGACGCTGATCCGCGCGCAGACCCAGGGCCTGCTGGAGCGCAGTGGCGAGGAGGCGCGCGGTCTGCTGATCACGGCCGGCTCGCTGAGCGCCGGCGGGCTCGCCGCGCTGCTGCTGTGCATCGTGATGTCCTGGCGCATCACCCGTTCGCTGTCCCGTCGGCTCACGGGGCTGCGCACGGCCACCCTCAGCCTCGCCGAGGAGCGGCTGCCCGACATCGTCGCCCGCCTGGAACGGGGCGAGAAGGTCGACGCGGACGCCGCCTCGGCCCCACTGGACTACGGCACCGACGAACTCGGCCAGGTCGCCAAGGCGTTCAACGCCGCCCAGCGCACCGCCGTCCACACCGCCGTGGAACTCGCCGACACCCGGCGCGGCTTTCAGCGCGTCATCCTCGGCATCGCCCGGCAGAGCCAGAACCTGGTCAACCTCCAGCTCACCAAGCTCGACAAGCTGGAACGCCAGCACCAGGACCCCGAGATCCTCAAGGGCCTCTACGAACTGGACTCCACGGCCAGCCAGTTGCGCCGCTACGAGGAAAACCTGGTCATCATCAGCGGCGAGCGCCCCGGCCGCAGCTGGACCGAACCGGTCGCGCTGATCGACATCCTGCGCAGCGCCGTCGGCGAGGTCGCCCAGTACCAGCGGGTGGAGGTGCACGCCGACGACGACGTGTGGATCGCCCCGCCCGCCGTGGCCGACGTCATCCACCTCCTCGCCGAACTCATCGACAACGCGACGTCCTACTCGCCCGCCCCGAGCCCGGTCGGCGTCCGCGCCGCGACCGTCGCCAAGGGGCTCGCCCTGGAGGTCGAGGACCGGGGACTGGGCATGTCCGAGGAGGACTACGCCGCGTTCAACGCCCAACTGGCGGTGCCTCCGCAGTTCGACGTGGTCGCGCTCGCCGACGACCTCCGGCTCGGTATGTTCGTCATCGCCCGGCTGGCCACCCGCCACGGCATCACCGTCACCCTGCGGGCCTCGCCGTACGGCGGCACCACCGCGATCGTGCTGATCCCGGACGAGACCGTGGTCCGCGAGGCCCCCGCCCCCGACGAGGACGGCCCCGAGGCCGACGAACCCCCCGCCCGCACCTCGCTGGTGGCCGCCCGGGTCGCCGCGACCTCGTCGGCCGCCCGCCCCGAGCCCGGCCCCGGGGAACAGGAGGCGGACGGCGCGCCGCGGGAGCGGACCGCCGATGCCCCCGAGAGCGCCGGCGCCCCTGACGGCGCCGACGCGGCCAAGAGCGCCGGCGGGCGGATCGCCGACGCCGTCAGGGACGCGAACGGGACACGGCCGACCGCCGGGAGCAAGTCCCCGGCCCGGAAGAAGGGTGGCCCGCTGCCGCTGCCCCGCCGGATCCCGCAGACCAGCCTGGCCGCCGAGCTGAAGGAGGAGGCCGGACCCTGCCCCGAGGGCGACGCCGACGACTTCACGGCCGAGCGCGCGGCCTCCTCGCTCGCCGGTTTCCAGCGCGGCACCCTCCAGGCACGTGACGACGACGCGGAATCCGAGTACGCCCCGGGGGAGGGATCCGCATCCGAAGAACCGGGGGACCGCGTCCCCGCCTCCGGCACCTGACGGCCCATCGACTCCCCACGCAGACCGCTCTTTGAAGGACACACAGATGACACGCCCCATCCCCGCCACGCACAGCCAGCTCGACCAGCTGCTCACCGGACTGGTGGACCGGGTCGCCGAGGTCGACCACGCCGTCGTGCTCTCCGAGGACGGACTGGTCGTCAGCAAGTCCACCGCGTTCCTGCGCGACGACGCCGAGCGGCTGGCGGCGACGGCGTCCGGCCTGATGAGCCTCAGCAAAGGCGTCAGCATGGACTTCCGCGGCGGTCCCGTGCGCCAGTTGCTCATCGAGATGGGCAACGCCTTCCTCATCCTCACCAACGCCGGACCCGGCGCCAACCTCGCCGTGCTGACCCGGCAGGGCGCCGACGTCGGCGTGGTGGCGTACCAGATGAACATGCTGGTGAAGAAGATCGGCGAGCACCTCAGCGCGGCCCCACGCGCGGGTGTCGTCGCGGCCGACAGCGGCGAGTGAGGTGAACGGAGGCGACGCGGCGGGCCGGCTGGTTCGCCCGTTCACCCTGACGGGCGGCCGGACCCGGCCCGCCCGTGGCGACTTCACCCTCATCACCACGGTCACGGCCGTGGACCCGCAGCCGGCCGGCGGCACCCGGCCCCAGCCGGAACACGCCCGCATCCTCAGACTGTGCGCGAAGCCGATGGTGGTGGCGGAGCTGGCCAGCAAGCTCGACCTCCCGGTGAGCGTGGTCGCCATCATGCTCTGCGACCTGCTGGAGGCGGGCCGGATCAGCGTCCGCCAGCCACGGCTGATCTCCCGCGCCCCCGACCTGGACCTGCTGAAGAAAGTGAGGGACGGTCTTGGCCGGCTCTGATCCCCAGGTGATCGCGGCTCCCGACACGGTGAAGATCCTCATCGCCGGCGGCTTCGGCGTCGGAAAGACCACCATGGTCGGGTCGGTCAGCGAGATCGCCCCGCTGCGCACGGAGGAACCCCTCACCACGGCCGGTCTCGGCGTCGACGACCTCGACGGCATCCCCGAGAAGAACGCCACCACGGTGGCCCTCGACTTCGGCCGGATCAGCATCGGCCAGGACCTCGTGCTCTATCTGTTCGGCACGCCCGGACAGCAGCGGTTCTGGTTCATGTGGAACGACCTGTCCATCGGCGCCCTCGGTGCCGTCGTCCTCGTCGACGTGCGCCGGCCCGAGTCCAGCTTCGCCGCCATCGACTTCTTCGAACGCCGCAAGATCCCGTTCGTCATCGGCGTCAACGGGTTCCACGGCGAACACCCCTACGAACCCGAGGTGATCCGCGACTCCCTGGCGCTGCCGGAGAACACCCCCGTCCTGCTCTTCGACGCCCGCGAGCGCACCTCCTGCCGGGACGTCCTGATCGCCCTCCTGGACCAGCTGATCGCCGCGTCCGCCCGCTGAGCACTACGGGCGGACCTCCTCGCGGACCAGGCCGGCCACATGGTCGGTGATGGTGTCGAGGATGTCCGCCCAGGCGGCGTCGTCGCCGAGGACGAGGAAGTTGAGCGTGAGGCCGTCCGTCATGGCGGCCAGGTAGCGCGCCAGGACCGGGACGGGCACCGTCAGTTCGAACCCCATCGTCCCGCGCAGCTGCTCGATCAGATCGGCGTAGGTGACGCGGTACATCTCGTACTGCCGCCGCGCCAGATGTTCGAATCCGGGCTCCCGCAGGGCGTACTGGGTCAGCTCGTAGGTGAGCATGTGCTCGCCCGGGTGGGCGGACACGTGGTCCCAGTACGCCTGGAAACCGGCCCGGACGGTCTCCCTGAGCGTCTCCCTCGGCCGGATCGCCTCCTTCACCAGGGCCACGTAGTGCCCGCTGATGGTGGTGATGACGGACTCCAGCAGTTCCTGCTTCGACTCGAAGCAGTAGTGGAAGACGCTCAGCGACACGCCCGCCTCGGCCGCGATGGACCGGGTCGTCGTCCTGGGGACGCCGTCCCGGGTCATCGCGCGGATCGCGGCCTCGGTGAGCTGTCTGCGTCGCTCGGCCGACGGCAGGCGTGCCATGTGGTTCCCTTTCCCCCGTCGGATGCGGTCAGCTGCTGTAGACGCCGACCTCGTAGAGGGAGTAACCCCAGTCCGTACCGCGGTCGGTCCCCAGCATCCGAACATATCTGGCCGTCACCGCGGAGAACTTGGCCGTGTCGAGGCCGCCGTCACCCGAAGTGGTGGACCAGACCGTCTTCCAGGTCGAGCCGTCGGTGGAGACGTCGATCCGGTACGCCTTGCCGTAGGCCCGCTCCCAGTCCAGGGTGACCTTGCGGATCGTGTGCGAGGCGCCGAGGTCCACCTTCCACCACTGGGAGTCGCTCCAGTCGCTCGCCCAGCGGGTGCCGCCGTCACCGTCCACGGCCCGGCCGGGCTGGTAGCTGGTGACCGGGTTCGACTCGGACGCGCCGGCCGTCGCCGTCTTCCCCTTGGCCAGGTTGACGCCCGCCTGGTGGCCCTCGGAGGAGCCCCAGGTGCCGAGGTAGGACTCGGCGCCCTTGAAGAGGTCGTCCACGGCGCCCTGGCCGCCGACCTGCCGGATGTCCTCGATCCAGTCCGGGATCATGCCGACATGGGCGGCGCCGTCGGTGTTGTAGTCGAAGGTGCGCTGTCCGGTGGTCTGCTTGTCGATCGTCGAGCCGCCGTCGACGCTCTTGAAGGGGTACTTCACCGGGTTGGAGGTGTTCGCGCCGCGCGGGGCGGGGTGATCGCCGATGCCGTTGAAGTCGGTGCCGTAGCCGTAGCCCACGTCGTACTTGGTCCGCAGCGCGTCGGTGCGCGCGGCCTCCTCGGCGAACTCCTCGGAGCCGTGCATGTACTGGGCGACGAAACCGCCGAGGGAGTAGACCCGCTCGGTCCAGTTCAGGTCCATCCAGCTGTGCGAGGACAGCACGCCCGGGTAGGACGCGGCCTCGAACATGTCCAGCACCTGGCCGGTGGCCTTGACGCTCATGTGGTCGATCTCGAGCATCATCTTGCGCTGCATCATGCCCTGCACGGCGTACTCACCGAGATCGGTCAGCCCGCGCACGTTGCACTGCGCGTTGTCGTCGTACTCCGGCACCTCGGTGCCCTCCGGCAGGTCCTCCTCGGCCTTCGTGGCCGCGTCACCGATGGGGTTGTCCTTCTGGGGGCCCTTGCACTTCTCCGTCTGCCAGAAGGTGCCGGTCGACAGGAACTGGCCGACGTTGATCGCCGTACCGAGACCGTGCTCGTCGAAGCGGACACCGCACAGCGCGTTGTCGAACTTGTGGCACAGGAACATGCTGCGCACACCGAGGTCGTACAGCTCGTCGAGGCCCTTGTCGATGTCCGCCTTGCTGCACTGGGCGATGTCGAGGATCTGCTTGCAGCCGAACGGCTCGGAGGTCTCCACACCGAGGACGACGGCGAGCTTGCCCTGCTTGATGACCTCTCGGGCCTGCGCGCTGTCGGTGACGATCCGGAACCAGCCCTTGCCGGCGCCGCCGTACTGCGCGTCGATGTAGTCCTGGAGGTCGTACGTCAGCTTCGCCTGCAGCCGGATCGAGGTCATCTCGTCGCAACCGCGGTCCTTGAACGGGTAGATCGAGCAGATCATCCCGTTGGTGACCAGGTCGTTGACCAGCACCCGCTGACCGCCGCGCCAGGCGCGCTCGATCCAGGCGTAGTAGTTGGCCTGGTGCGTCATCGAGTCGTACGCCGGCCAGTCCTTGAACGTCGGGTAGCCGACCGGGTCGTGCTTGCCGTCGCCGCCGTGGGTGATGTAGTCGAACAGCGCGAGGCTGCCGTCCGGGTAGTGCTCCGGACAGTCCTTCAGCGCGTCGGCGATGCCGGACTTCGAGAACACCTTGCCGCAGATGAGTCGGCCGCCGAACGCCTCGTTGGAGAACAGGTGGTTGTGGGCGTCGACGAAGCCGCGCACGTCGCCCGCCGCGTCGGTCCCCTTGAACGGCTCACCCGTCACGTTGATCTGGGAGTCGGGCGACGGTCGTGAGGTGGGCAGCCACCATTCGCCGGTTGCGGCCGAACTCGGCGACGGGCTGAGCAGCATGCCCATCGCGGTGAGGAACAGCGCCAGCACCATGAGGGGTCTGCGTCGGCTATGGGCGCGTGGAGTCCTGGTCATCACTCACGTCCTCGGTCAGGGGGATGCACGGTCGATCGGCCAGACCGTTCCGGGACGCGGTGAACACCCACGACGCCATAGTCCGATTGTCATGGCTGGCACAAGCGATGTGACGAGAATCGCCACTGGGGTGATCCGAGTCAATAGTCCGGGACACTTGACCTGATGCCACTCCTTGCCGTAGAGCGGGAGAACACTTCGTCAAGTTCCGGTGAAGACAGGGAGGTTGCTCGCAGGCTTCAGGAAAGCGTGCGGGCCGACTGCCGGATCAGCAACTGCGTGCCCAGCACCACGTGCTCGTCGCCCCCGAGGCGCTCCTCGCGCTCCAGCGCCAACCGGACCGCCGTGCGCCCCAGATCCTCGTCCGGCACCCGCACGGTGGTCAGCGCGGGGGAGAGGACGGCGGCGAACGGGACGTCGTCGAAGCCGATCAGGGAGATGTCACCCGGGACGTCGAGACCGGCCTCGCGCAGCGCGGCCGGCACCCCCGTCGCCACCATGTCGGTGCCCGCGAAGACCGCGGTGAGGTCCGGGCCGGCCGCCGGCGCCTCCCGGGTGCGCTGATGGCCCGAGACGCGTGTGTACGGGCCCGGCGGCGCCAACTCCTCGGCGTGCGCCACCCCGTGCGCGCGCAGGGCGCGCAAGAAGCCGTCCCGGCGCTGGTCGGCGGTGCTGAGCCCGGGGTCCCCGCCCAGGAAGAGGACGCGCCCAGTTGTCCGGCGGTCGGCAGATGGTCGGCGGCCTGGAAGGCGCCGCCCCGGTTGTCGTACCGCACCACCGTCACCGGCGGATCGCCGGGCAGCGGCGGGCGGCCCGCCAGGCGCGATGGGCCCGGCGGTCGGGTCAGGCGGGGGAGTCGGCGGCCACTGCCGTGGCGGTCGCGGTGACACCGGTGCCGTCCGGCCCGGTGGCGGGGCCGGGCACGGCCGGGAGCGGGGCCGGGGTGCGGCGGCGTCCGGCCAGGCGGCAGCCGAGGCAGTCCCCGTGGCCGCCGCGCGCGGAGCGGTCGCGGACCCCGAGGCCCCACTGGTCGCGGGGGCGGGGGCCGGGCGGCTTGCCCCAGCCGGTGAGGTGCAGGCCCCAGGTGACCACGAGGGCCAGGACCGAGACGGTGGCGCCCAGGGCGAATCCCGGGGTCCAGCCGCAGACCCCCAGGCCGAGGAACGCCGACCCTGTGGTGCCGATGGCGGTGCCGGTCCAGCCGGCGACGGTGTGGCCCTCGTCGTGGAGACTCACGTGACTGCTCCCCTCGCGCGCGCCGTTCCGTGTCACGGCATGCCGCGGCCACGCCCACGGCGCCGACTATGATGTCTTAGTAAGTAAGGAATATAGCTTGCCTCGGAGGCAACTTCAATGGAGTCCGAACGCCGCCCCACCGTCCCGGAAGCGATCAGCGCCATGGACGGCCTGATCGCGACGATGATCGTCGGCCAGCAGGAGTTCGCGCGGAACCTCGGGCTGAGCGTCACGGACCTCGTCTGTTTCGCGTACGTCATGGAGGCCGGGGACGCGCCGGTCACCGCCGGTGATCTGGCCGCTCGCGCACACGTCACCACGGGCGCGGTGACCGGCATCCTCAACCGCCTGGAACGCGGCGGTTTCGTGACCCGCCGGCCGGACCCGGCCGACCGCCGCCGGGTCCGCGTGGTCGCGGTTCCGGACGCCGCCGAGCGGGTGGTGGCCGTCTACGGCCCCTTCTACGCCCGCCTCGCCGAGTTGTTCGCGCGGTACT
Source organism: Streptomyces bottropensis ATCC 25435 (assembly GCF_000383595.1). NCBI lineage: Bacteria > Bacillati > Actinomycetota > Actinomycetes > Kitasatosporales > Streptomycetaceae > Streptomyces > Streptomyces bottropensis. The sequence continues at coordinate 3,996,339 of NZ_KB911581.1, forward strand.
CGGCCGACGAACTGGCCCTGCTCACGGACTGGTTCGGACGGGCGGAGGAGCTGGCGCGGGGGTATCTGGAGGAGGCGGGTTAGGGGGTGGCGAGGGTGTGGCCGGCCGGCCGGATGGTGGCCGGGCGGGCGGGGGTGGGTGGCCTGTGCGGGCGGCGGGTCCGGGAGCCGCCGCAGGTGCCGCCGGCCGCGGCGAGGGCGGGTCCTACGGCCGTGGTGCGGGGCGCGTGTCGTACGGCACGCGTGGCGGCTCCTCAGGACAGCGGTGCTGTCGAGCCCCTGATCACCACCTTGCAGGGGAGGGTGTCGATGCCGGTGCTCGGGGTCCCGGCGATCGCGGCGAACAGGGCGTGGGCGGCTACTCGGCCGACCTGTTCCAGGTTCATGTCGACGCTGGTCAGCGGAGGTCGGGAACCGGCGGTCATGATCTGCCAGTTGTCGAAGCCCATGACGGCGATGTCGTCGGGCACGCGGTGGCCGCGCTCGCGCAGGACCTCCATGACGCCCCGGGCGATCTGGTCGCTGCCGCACAGGACGGCGTCGAGTTCGGGGTGGCGGTCGAGCAGCATGGCGGTGGCGGCCCGTCCCCACCCCTCCGACCAGGCGCCGAACCGCGGCTCCCCGACCAGACCGAGCCCGGCGTCGGCGAGCGCGGCCCGCGCTCCGGCGGCCCGGTCCTGCGCGGCGAGGTAGCCGGGGTCGCCGGTGATGTGCGCGATCCGGGTGCGGCCGCAGGCGAGGAGGTGCTCCACGGCGATCCGGCCGGCGCCGACGCTGTCCGGGACGACGGAGAAGTCCGCGGGGTCGTCGGAGGGGGCGTAGGCGTAGACGACCGGGACGGGCAGCTCGCGACCCAGGGAGGGACGCGGGTCGGTGCGGCTGCCGACCACGATGAGGCCGTCGACACGACGTCCCAACAGGGCGCGCAGATGGTGCTGTTCGCGGATCGCGTCCCCGCGCGCGTCGCACAGGAAGACCGCGACCTCGCCCGCGCCGAACGCGTCCTCGGCGCCCATCAGGATGGGTATGCCGAATCTGCCCTCCAGGTCGCTGGTGAGCAGCCCCACGGTGCCGGTGCGCCCGGCGAGCAGGCCGCGTGCCACCTGGTTGGGGCGGAACGACAGCCGCTCGGCGGCCTCGACCACCCGCTGTCTGGTCTCCGCCCGGACCTGGCTGCGGCCGTTGAGTGCCTTGGACGCCGTGGCGATCGAGACGCCCGCCAGCCGGGCGACGTCGCCGAGGGTGGCGGGCTGCGAACGAGAGGGGCCGGTGGCCTGTGCCATGAGTGATCTCCTGTCTCGCCACGCGTGCCGACCTCGCCGAGGATGACACGCGCCACCCGGAAGAATACGGGAAATGTTTCGGTCGGAACGCTTCCACGAGTTTCCGTCAGTCATCGACAACCGCTCGCTGCAAGGGGATTGACGAGTATTCAGGCGCGGCCTAGCGTCTCAGAAAGCCTTTTCGGCTTCTTTCGTTTCCGCTGTGGTCCACTGTGCGTCCGCTGCTCGTCCGCCGCTCGGCGACTGCCTGTCCGCCGACCGGTCCGTCACTCGGTTCAGCGCCACCACATCCATCGTCCCGACCGGCGGGCCCCGCACGGCCCGCCGTGAGACAAGGGGGATCGACCATGGGGAACACGGTCGGGCCGCGTGGCCGCACGAGCCGTTTCGCCACCAGCACCGTCGCCCTGCTCGCCGCCGCGACCCTGGTCACGGCCTGCGGGTCGGGGGACGGCGACGGAGGCGGAGGCGGAGGCGGAGGCGGAGGCGGCGGGGCGGCGAACGCCACCGGCGTGGACGACGGCGCCACGCTGACCATGTGGACGCGCGCGGCGACCAGGCCGCAGAGCGAGGCCCTGGTCGAGGCGTACAACGCGAGCCACAAGAACAAGGTCGAACTGACCGTCGTCCCCACCGACGACTACCAGGCCAAGGTCGGTGCCGCCGCCGGTTCCCGGGACCTGCCCGACCTGTTCGCCTCCGACGTGGTCTTCGTCCCGAACTACACCTCCAGCGGCCTCTTCGCCGACCTCACCGAGCGCGTCGAGGCCCTGCCCTTCGCCGAGAACCTGGCCCAGTCGCACATCAAGGCCGGCACGTACGAGGGCAAGAAGTACGTGGTGCCGCACACCCTCGACCTCTCGGTCCTCTTCTACAACAAGGATCTCTACCGGAAGGCGAAGCTCGACCCGGAGAAGCCGCCCACGACCCTGGGCGAGTGGGACGAGCAGGCGCGTGCGGTGGACGCCCTCGGCTCAGGCGTCGACGGGACCTTCTTCGGCGGCAACTGCGGTGGCTGCGGCGTCTTCACCTGGTGGCCGTCCATCTGGGCCGGAGGCGAAGAGGTCCTGAACGAGGACGGCACCGAGGCGCGCCTCGCCTCCGCCACCGCCAAGAAGGTCTACGACACCTACCGGGGCTGGGTGGACGACGACATCGTGGCGCCCGGGGCGAAGGACGAGACGGGCACGACGTGGACCGGCGTCTTCCCGAAGGGCAAGGTCGGGGTCATGCCCATGCCCTCGACCACGCTCGGGCTGATGCCGAAGGATCTGGACCTCGGGGTCGCCCCCATCCCCGGCCCCGACGGCGGCAGGTCCACGTTCGTCGGCGGTGACGCCATCGGCATCGCCGCGACCAGCGAGAAGACCGACCAGGCCTGGAACTTCCTCGCCTGGACCCTCGGCGACAAGGCACAGGTCGACGTCGTCGCCGCGCACAAGGACGTCGTGGCCCGCACCGACCTGGCCTCCAACAAGTACTCCGACACCGATCCCCGGCTCGTCGCCGTCAACGAACTCGTCGCCGACGGGCGGACCCCGTACGCCCTGAAGTTCGGCCAGACCTTCAACGACCCCAACGGGCCCTGGCTGACGCTGATGCGCGACGCCGTCTTCGGCGACGGGACGTCGGTGGACCAGGACAACGAGGCGGTCAGCAAGTCGCTCGCCGACTGAGACCGAGCGGACCGGAAGCCGGGCGGCACACCTGAGCCCGGCAGCCGGGCAAGGCGCCTGAGCCCGGCGTCCGGGACAGGCATCTGAGCCCGGCGTCCGGCGTCCGACGTCCGACGTCCGAGCCCTCGCCCGAGCCCGCCCCCCGGCCTCGCGCGACAGCAGGGTGAGACACCCCGAACCCCCTTCCCACCACGTCCCGGTGAGCGTCGACAGAGGAGAGGCATGCAGGTGAAGGTGGCCGAGCCCGCGCGAACCGCGCACCCGCCCCGGCCGGCACACCGAGGCCGTCCGCCACGCGCGACCGCGCCCCGCCGGCGGTCCCGCAAGGCCCAGGGTCTCGCCTACGCGGCCCCCACCGCCGTGTTCGTCACGGTGTTCTTCCTGCTGCCCCTCCTGCTCGTCGGGCAGATGTCGCTCAGCGACTGGCCGCTCCTCGCCGGGGACCGGGGCCTCAACGCCCCCGAGAACTACACGGACATCACCGACGCCCCGCTGTTCTGGCCGGCCGTGCGCTTCACCCTGCTCTACACCGGCGTCGTCACCGTCGCCCTGCTCGGCCTGGCGCTCCTGCTCGCCCTGCTCGTCCAGGAGTCCCGCCCGGGCGCCGGCTTCTTCCGTACGGTCTACTTCCTGCCCAGCGCCCTCGGCCTGGCCTCCGCGTCCCTGCTCTTCTGGGGGCTGTACAGCCCGACCACCGGCCCGCTCGGCGACGTCCTCCGACGACTCGGCCTCGCCGACGACGAGGTGTCCTTCCTCGGCACCCCGACCGCCGCCCTGCTGTCGACGGTGTTCCTCATCGTCTGGAAGTTCGCCGGCTTCTACATGCTGATCCTGCTGGTGGGCCTGCAGCGCATCCCGCACGAGGTGTACGAGGCGGCGCGCGTGGACGGCGCGAGCCGCGCCCAGATCTTCCGCTCGATCACCCTGCCCCTGCTGCGCCCGTCCCTCGCCCTCACCCTGCTGCTGTGCGTGACCGGATCACTGCTCGCCTTCGACCAGTTCTTCGTCCTCACCAAGGGCGGCCCCGACAACAGCACCGTCACCGTGGTGCAGTTGATCTACCGCGAGGCCTTCCAGCGGCTGGACCTCGGCACCGCGGCCGCCCTGTCGGTCATCGTGCTGGCCGTACTGCTCCTGCTCAACGCCCTCCAGTTCCGCGGTCTGCGCCGCGCCGACGCGTCATGAGAGGGGAGCCGACCTTGCCTGCCCGCACCCTCGGCCGTACGCCGTACCACGTCCTCGCCGGCGGTCTGGCCGTCATCTTCCTCTTCCCGCTGCTGTGGAACACCTGGGCGTCGGTCAGCCCCCAGCCCGGCACCGCGCAGGACTCGGGATACGGCCTCGGCAACTACCGGACGCTGCTGGCGTACGACGCCGGTCTGTGGCAGTACCTGTGGAACAGCACGGTCGTCTCGGTGTCGACCGTGGTGCTGACCCTCGGCGTCTCCCTGCTCGGCGGATACGCCTTCGCCCGCTTCGACTTCCCCGGCAAGAACCTGCTGTTCCTGCTGACCCTGGCCATCCTCATGGTCCCGTACGCCACCCTCCTCATCCCGCTCTACGTGCTGCTCGGCCGGCTGCACCTGCAGAACTCGCTCATCGGGCTGAGCCTGGTCCTGGCGATGTTCCAACTGCCGTTCGCCACCTTCATGATGCGGATCTCCTTCGAGGCGGTCCCGCGCGAACTGGAGGAGTCGGCTCTCGTCGACGGCTGCGGCACGGCGGGCGCGCTGCGCCGGGTCCTGCTCCCCGCCGTACGACCGGGGTTGATCACCGTCGGCCTGTTCGCGTTCCTCGCGGCCTGGAACGACTTCATCGCACCCCTGATCCTCATCTCCGACAGTGAGAAGGCGCCCCTGCCGCTGGCCGTCGCCAATCTGCGGCAGCAGAGCATGGGGGCCGTCGACTACGGCGCGACCGAGGCGGGCGTGGTGGTCCTCGCCGTGCCCTGCCTGCTGCTGTTCCTGCTCCTGCAACGGCACTACATCCGGGGCTTCATGTCCGGCGCGCTCAAGGGCTGACGTGTCCGCGCGAGCAGCGACCGCCTGCGCCCGAGCCGCCGACGCACCCACACATCCGACCGAGGTGTCCGCGCGTCCGCCGGGTCATTCACGCGTCCCGCCGCGTGGACGAGCCCACCGACGACCGTGACCGAAAGGACGATCCGAAGGCATGAACAGGTGAGGGAGAACGTGGTGACGTCGACCGTCCTGCCCGTGGCGCCGACCCGTGGCCGGCTGCGGCCGCTCGGCCTCGACGAGGTCAGGATCACCGGGGGTTTCTGGGCCCGGCGACGGCACACCAACACCACCGTCACACTCGACCACTGCCGCGACTGGATGGACCGCGTCGGCTGGACCGGCAACTTCCGGGCCGCCGTCGAGGGCCGGATCGACCGGGACCGGCGCGGCCGTGAGTTCGCCGACTCCGAGGTCTACAAGCTGCTCGAAGCCATGGCCTGGGAGGCCGCGAACGACGACCCCGCCCTGCGGGGCACGGGGGCCGTCCCCGGGTCGGCCCCGCTGGACGCCAAGATCTCCGCCCTCACCGACCTCGTGGCCCCCGCCCAGGACCCGGACGGCTATCTGAGCACCGCCTTCGGCCGTCCGGGACAGCCCGCCCGCTACAGCGACCTCGCGGAGGGCCACGAACTGTACTGCCAGGGACACCTGGTCCAGGCGGGTGTGGCCCAGGCCCGCGCCCGGGGCGAGGGCGAACTCGCGAAGATCGCCGAGCGGGCCGCCGACCACGTCTGCGCCACGTTCGGGCCGGGCGGCGTCGAGGCCGTCTGCGGCCATCCGCAGATCGAGTCGGCCCTCGTCGAACTGGCCCGGCTCACCGGCCGGCAGCGCTACCTCGACCAGGCCGCCCTGTTCGTCGACCGACGCGGCCACGGCACCCTCGACGAGGGTGAGTTCGGCCGCGCCTACTTCCAGGACGACATCCCCGTCCGGGGGGCCACGGTGCTGCGCGGCCACGCCGTCCGCGCCCTCTACCTCGCCGCCGGAGCCGTCGACGTGGCCGTGGAGACCGGCGACGCCGAACTGCTCGCCGCTGTCGTACGCCAATGGGAGGCCGCGATCGCCCGCCGCACCTACCTCACCGGCGGCATGGGCTCCCACCACCGCGACGAGTCCTTCGGCGCCGACTTCGTCCTGCCCCCGGACCGCGCCTACTCGGAGACCTGCGCGGGCGTCGCCTCCGTGATGCTCGGCTGGCGGCTGCTGCTCGCCACCGGCGAACCCCGCTTCGCCGACCTCGTGGAACGGACCCTGTTCAACGTCGTCGCCACCTCCCCCTCCGAGGACGGCCGCTCGTTCTTCTACGCCAACACCCTGCACCGGCGGCACCGGGGCGTCGCCCCGCGCGCCGACGTCGACAGCCCCCGCGCCGACTCGGGGCTGCGCGCCCCCTGGTTCGCGGTGTCGTGCTGCCCGACCAACGTCGCGCGGACGCTGGCCCAGCTGCCGGCCTACCTGGCGACGGCGGACGACGAAGGCGTGCAGCTGCACCAGTACGCCGACGCCGACATCGCCACCTCTCTCCCCGGCGGCCGGGCCGTCGCCCTGGGGGTCCGCACCGACTACCCGTCCGGCGGCACCGTGACCGTCCGGATCGTCCGCTCCCCGGCCGGCCCCTGGACCCTGTCGCTGCGCGTGCCCGCCTGGGCGGCGGGCGCCCCGGCATGGCTGGTCGACCCCGACGGCCTACGCCGCCCGGTCACCCCCGGCCCGGCGACCGTCACCCGGGTCTTCCGGCCCGGCGAGGAGGTACGGCTCGACCTGCCCGTCGCCCCGCGCTGGATCCACGCGGACCCCCGCGTCGACGCCGTACGCGGCACGGTGGCCGTCCAGCGCGGTCCGCTGGTGTACTGCGCCGAGTCCGTGGACCTCCCGGACGGTCACGAGGTCGACGCGATCCGGGTGGACCCGTCCACCACCCCCGAGGACGGGCCGGCCGGTGACGGCACGGTCGTGGTCGCCGGGGAGGTCACCGCCCGCGCGGGGCGGAGCGAGGCGGCGTGGCCGTACGAGCCGCTGGATCGGCCGACAGCGCAGCCGCCCGCCGACCCCACCGGGATCGTCCTCGTGCCCTACCACTCCTGGGCCGGCAGGGGCCCCTCGACGATGCGGGTGTGGCTGCCGAGAGCGGACGACAGCCCGCAAGCCCCGGCCGACGGCACCGACACGGGGAGGCGGGCGGGCGGTCGTCCGGACGGGCCCTCCCTGACCACTGGTTGACCCCGGCCCCGCCCCGAACAGGCGGTCACCCGGCCACCCCCACCGCTCCACACCCCCCACCGCTCCACACCCCCCACCGAACGACCGACGATCGGAGTCGTGAAACATGTCCCAACGCCCCACCCGTCGAACGCTGTTGGCCCTCGCGGCCGGAGCGGCGGCCGCCAACCCGCTCGTCCGGGCGACCTCGTCCGCTCAGGCCGCACCCGCCCCAGGTGTCGCGCACGCCGCCCCGGCCGCGCGAGTACAGGGTGCTGCCGCCGCTCCGCCCGTCCCCTCCACCTGGTCGGCCCACCCCTTCCCGCTCGGCCAGGTCACCCTCGGCGAAGGGGTGTTCAAGGCCAAGCGGGATCTGATGCTGAACTACGCCCGGTCCTACCCGGCCGACCGCATCCTGGCCGTCTTCCGTGCCAACGCCGGTCTCGACACCCGGGGCGCCCGGCCGCCCGGCGGCTGGGAGACCTCCGACGGCAATCTGCGCGGCCACTACGGCGGTCATTTCCTCACGCTCGTGGCCCAGGCGTACGCGGACACCCGGGAGGCCGCCCTCAAGAGCAAGCTGGACCAGCTGGTGGGCGCGCTGGGGGAGTGCCAGGCCGCGCTGGCGGAGCGGGGTTCGCCGCGCCCGAGTCACCCCGGCTTCCTGGCGGCTTACCCGGAGACGCAGTTCATCCTCCTGGAGAGCTACGCGACGTACCCGACCATCTGGGCGCCGTACTACACGTGCCACAAGATCATGCGGGGTCTCCTCGACGCGCACACCCTGGCCGGCAACGCGCAGGCCCTCACCATCGTCTCCAGGATGGGCGACTGGGTACACAGCAGGCTGGGCGCTCTGCCCCGGGCCCAGCTGGAGCGCATGTGGTCCCTCTACATCGCCGGGGAGTACGGCGGCATGAACGAGGTGCTGGCGGACCTGTACGCCCTCACCGGCAAGGCGGAGCACCTCGCCGCCGCCCGCTGCTTCGACAACACCGCGCTCCTCGACGCCTGCGCCCAGGACCGGGACATCCTCGACGGGCGGCACGCCAACCAGCACATTCCGCAGTTCACCGGCTATCTGCGGCTGTTCGACGAGACGGGGGAGGAGCGGTACGCCGAGGCCGCGCGGAACTTCTGGGGCATGGTGGCGGGTCCTCGGACGTACAGCCTGGGCGGCACGGGGCAGGGGGAGATGTTCAAGGCGCGGGGCGCCATCGCGGCAACGCTGGACGACAAGAACGCCGAGACCTGCGCGACGTACAACATGCTGAAGCTCAGCCGGCACCTGTTCTTCCGGGAGCCGGACGCGGCCCGCATGGACTACTACGAGCGGGGCCTGACCAACCACATCCTCGCCTCCCGCCGGGACACCGCGAGCACGAGCAGCCCCGAGGTCACCTACTTCGTCGGGATGGGCCCGGGGGTCGTGCGCGAGTACGGCAACACCGGTACCTGCTGCGGCGGCACCGGGATGGAGAACCACACCAAGTACCAGGACTCGGTGTACTTCCGCTCCGCCGACGGCAACGCGCTGTACGTGAACCTGTACCTCGCCTCGACCCTGCGGTGGCCGGAGCGCGGGCTGGTCGTCGAGCAGACGAGCGCCTACCCGGCCGAGGGCGTGCGCACCCTGACGTTCCGGGAGGTCCGAGGCACGCTCGATCTGCGGCTGCGGGTGCCGTCCTGGGCCACGGGCGGCTTCACCGTCACGGTCAACGGGGTGCGGCAGCAGGTCGAGGCCACCCCCGGGTCGTACCTCACGCTGAGCCGGAACTGGCGGCGCGGCGACCGGGTCGGGATCTCCGCGCCGTACCGGCTGCGGGTGGAACGGGCCCTGGACGACCCCACCGTGCAGTCGGTGTTCTTCGGTCCGCTGCTGCTGGTCGCGCAGAGCCCGGAGGCCGGGCTGCGGACCTTCTCCTTCTACAAGGACTTCACCCTGCGCGGTGATCTCGCGGACGCGGTCCGCCCGGAGGGCAGGCCGCTGCACTTCACCACGCACGGGCTGACCCTCGCGCCGTTCATCGCCGGCGACGACGTCCGCTATCACGCCTACTTCAGGCGTTCCGAGCCGGTCATCGTGTTCGGCGCGGCCGGCTCGGGCGTCCCCAACCGGACCCGGGCGGACGGGCTGACCTTCCTCGACGTGCTCTGGGCGCGGGCTCCCTTCCCGACGTCCGACGCCTTCGTGGGGGCCGTGCGGGCCCTCGCCGACGCGTGGGTCTCCGAGGGCCGGTTCACCGGAGCGGAACGGGACGCGGTGGTCGGCGCGGCGGTCCGGGCCGGTCTTCGGCGGTGAGAGCGGCGCGGACCGAACGGGCCGAGCGGCCCGAAAGAGCCGAGCGCCCCGACATGCGCGCAGGGTTGACGTGTACGCGGCTTGATGGGTTCATGGGAGCGCTCCCACCACACCCACCCCCCACCCCTCTCTTGATGCCTGAACTTCTCGGCGCCCACCCCCACTTGGAGTCGCAATGAGAACAGGACGAAGCACGCAGCGAAGAATCCCCCTGACCACCCTGCTGGCAGGACTCGCCGGTCTGATCGGACTCGCGCTCCTCGGTGTCCTCGCCCCGGCCGTCGCCCTGGCCCAGCCGGCGTCCGACGCCCGGGCCACCGGCCTGCACGTCAGCGACGGCCGGCTCGTGGAGGGCAACGGCAACGACTTCGTGATGCGCGGCGTCAACCACGCCCACACCTGGTACCCGGGCGAGACGCAGTCGCTGGCCGACGTCAAGGCGCTCGGCGCCAACACCGTCCGCGTCGTCCTCTCCGACGGGCACCGGTGGACGAAGAACAGCCCCGCCGACGTGGCGAACGTCGTCGCCCAGTGCAAGGCCAACCGGCTCATCTGCGTCCTGGAGGTGCACGACACCACCGGATACGGCGAGGAGGCCGCCGCCGGGACGCTCGACCACGCGGCCGACTACTGGATCAGCCTCAAGGACGTCCTCGCCGGCGAGGAGAACTACGTCATCGTCAACATCGGCAACGAGCCCTGGGGCAACACCGACCCCGCGGGCTGGACGGCCCCCACCAAGGCCGCCGTGCAGAAGCTGCGGGCCGCGGGCTTCGAGCACACGATCATGGTCGACGCGCCCAACTGGGGCCAGGACTGGCAGGGCGTCATGCGCGCCAACGCCCGGTCCGTGTACGACGCCGACACCACCGGCAACCTCATCTTCTCGATCCACATGTACAGCGTCTTCGACACCGCCGCCGAGATCACGGACTACCTGAACGCCTTCGTGGACGCCGGACTGCCCCTGCTCATCGGCGAGTTCGGCGGGCCCGCCGACCAGTGGGGCGATCCGGACGAGGACACCATGATGGCCGCCGCCGAGCAGCTGGACCTCGGCTACCTGGCCTGGTCCTGGAGCGGCAACACCGACCCGGTACTCGACCTGTCGATCGGCTTCGACCCCACCCGGCTCAGCGCCTGGGGCGAGCGCATCTTCAACGGCGCGAACGGCATCGCGCGGACGGCGAAGGAGGCCACGGTCTTCGGCGGCACCCCGGGCGACACCCAGGCGCCGACCACCCCCGGCACGCCGACCGCCTCTGCGGTGACCGCGACCTCCGCCACCCTGTCCTGGACCGCCGCGACGGACAACGTCGGCGTCACCGGCTACGACATCGTCAGGGTGAGCGGCTCCACCGAGACCAGGCTCGCCGCCTCCACCACCCACTCGGCGACCCTGACCGGTCTCACGGCCGGCACGGCGTACACCTTCGCCGTCTACGCCCGTGACGCCGCCGGGAACCGGTCGAACCGTTCGGCCACGGTGAACGTCACGACGGACGAGGGCGGCGGCACCCCCGCCGGGAACTGCGCGGTGACGTACCGGGCCACCAACGAGTGGCCCGGCGGTTTCCAGGGCGAGATCGTCATCCGCAACACCGGCGCCACCGCCGTCAGCGGCTGGACCCTCGCCTTCGCCTTCGCCGACGGCCAGACCATCAGCAACATGTGGGGCGGGACTCCCACGCAGAGCGGTGGATCGGTGAGCGTGAAGCCCGCTTCGTACACCTCCACCATCCCGGCCGCGGGCTCGGTGACGCTCGGGTTCATCGGCGCCAAGGGCGCCACGAACACCGCGCCGACGGCCTTCACGCTCAACGGGGCTGCCTGCGCGCAGAGTTGACCGGGCTCTGACGCGGTGAAACCGGCGGGGGCCCGCTCGTGGCCCCCGCCGGTCACGTCAGCCGCGTACCAGCTCGATCCGGTACCTCCGGGTCTCGGAACCGTCCTCGGCGCGCACGGTGACGACGGCCGAGGCCTCACCGGAACCGTCGGTCCTGTCCACGGTGACGGTCGCGTACGGGTCGCGCGCCGTCGCCGTGACCTCCGCCCGGGCCGGGTCGTCGGTGACGACCCGGTAGTGGGTGGTGCCGGGGTCGAAGGAGGCGACCGGCTTCCCGTCGACCTCGACAAAGGAGGCGGCGGCGTCCGAGGAGGCGCCGGGGGCCTTGGCGTACACCTCGATCTCGCCCATGGTGATGTAGCCGCCCTGCCGCGCGGTCATGACCACGCGCACCCCGGTCACCGGGCCCGCGTCGAGGGGGACGTCGATCACCGGCGTGCCCTCGGTGCCGACCGTGACGGGCCCGCCCGCGTCGGTCCACGGGCCGTCTGCCGCTGCCCTGACCTGCACCTTCAGGCTCTGTGGGAAGGAGACGTTGGTGCCGTCCCGGTGGAAGTGGGCGACGATCCGGCTCAGGTCGCGGGCCTTCGGCAGGCCGAAGGTGACGGTGTCGGACGGGTTCTTGGTGCCCGACCTCCAGTTGGACCACGCCTTCTCGGCGGTGTTGCCGTTGCGCAGCCGCTCGGCGGAGTAGCCGCTCTCGGTGTAGGTGGCGGCGACGGACACGCCCGCGTCGGGCGCGATGTTGGTCTCCGCGGCCTTGGTGACCTGGACGCGTACGGTCGCGTCGACCGTGGAACCGTCGACGACCTCCGCCCTGCCGGTCAGGGTCACGACGCCCTTCGTGTCGAACGCCCCGTCGGGCGCCCGGTCCCAGGTCACCGGGAGGGCGGTCCGGCCGCCGTCCCGGCCGACGCCGACGACCGTTTTCGGAAGGTCCGGCTCGCCCCCCTCGTATGTCTTGGCGCGACCGGGGACGGTCGAGGCGATCGTGTCGACGGTGACGAGGGCCTCCGCGGGGATCTTCCGGCCGAGGACGTCGGTGGCCTCACCCTTGACGCGTACGGTCCCGGACTTGCGCCACTTGCGGTCCGCCGGCAGCTCCCACACCACGGGCACGGAACCCCTTGCGCCGTCGCGGAGCACGGGGGTCACCGTCTGCGGCAGCTTCGGCCGCAGACCCGGGACGGTGAACGCCTCCGCCCGCTCGGTGCTCAGCACGGTCTCGTCGCTCACGGCCCAGCGCTGGTTGTCGGCCGACGTCGGAGTGTACGTCGAGACCTTGGCGCCGTCCGCCGACGACTGCCCGGTGACGTCGAGGAGACGGCCGGTGGCGGCGTTCACCCACGTCCAAGTGCCGTCGCCGGTGGTCGACATGAGCCACTGCGCGGCGGCGGGGACCTCGCCGGCGGTTGCCTCTTCGAGGACGGCCTGGTTGTCGCGCACGGCGAGCCGCCGGCCGGTCTCCGCGTTGGTCAGGGCGTAGCGCTCACGGTTGCCGGTGCCGGAGGTCAGCTGCTCCACCGACCACAGCTGCCGGGCGCTCGCGGCGTCGGTGGTGCGCAGGACGACACCGGTGCCGTCCTGCGAGGGGGTGAACGCCTTGCCGCTCTGCGCGCCCTGGAGGCGGTAGACGTGACCGGGCTGGACGAGGGCGGCGTCCTTGTCCGCACCGCGGACGCCCTCGACCAGGAACGTGGTGACGGACTTGGCGGGGACGTCGAGGGTGGCCGAGCGGTCGGTCACCGGGACCGGGGTGCCCTTGACCAGGGCCCCGCCCGTGCTCGTCACCACGGGGGTGACGGTGGCGCCCGCGTCGATCTTGCGGAAGCGCGAGAGGTCCAGGGTGACGGAACGGGCGGTCGTACCGCCGTTGACGTGGACGACGGTGGCCGAACGGCCGGACTTGCGGACGGCGGCGACGCTGGAGGGGTCGTCGACCTTCACGAAGTGGTCGCCGGGCCGGATGTGATGGGTGAAGTTCCGGATGGTGTCGAACTTGGAGTTGGCCCGGATCGGGCAGGTCTCCAGGGTGTCCGTGGCCGTGCAGTTGAAGGGGACGTGGATGCTGCCCCAGTTCTTGCCGGCCGCGGCCTGCGGGATCGAGTCCTCGATCGGCTGCCAGAACACCCAGGCGGACGGCTCCAGTTCCCGCATGTCGTCGACCATACGGGTGGCCATGCCGAGGCCGGGCTCCATGGTCGTGAAGTCGCTGCCGGTGCCCCAGGTGCCCTCGACCTCGCTCATCCAGAGCTTCTTGTCCGCGCCCTTGGCGATGTCACGCGCGCTGGTGCGCATGCCGGTGCCGTAGGTGTGCACGTTGAGCTGGGGGACGGCCGCCCGTGCGGAGGCGTCGTAGGCGTTCCAGTTCTGCGTGAAGATCGTCGGGTTGGTCTCGTCCATCGCCGAGATCGCGGCGTCGGTCCTCGCTGCGCGCAGCGCCTTGTCGAGGGCGAGAAGCACCTTCTGCTGGAGGGCGGGGCCGGCGTGCGCGCCTTCCTGACGGCCGCCGGTGGGCTGACCGTTGGCGCCGATCTGGGTGCCCCAGTAGTTGGTGTTGGGCTCGTTCAGCGGGGCGATGGTGTCGAAGTCGATGCCGTGCCGCTTCTCGATCTCCTCGGTGACCCGCACCAGATAGGCGGCGAACTCGTCGACGCGGTCCGCGCGGATCTGGTCCGTGTTCGCGTCGAAGCCGCCGGAGACATAGCCGCTGACGGTCTGGAACCAGGGCGGCGAGTTGCTGAACGCCTCCCACTTGGTGATCTTGTCCTTGACCTGGTCCACCCACCAGCGCTGGCCCGGGTCGGCGTTCCAGTCCCAGTGGTCGGGGTCGTCCGGGTCGAACCACTCCATGTCCTGCCGGGTGGTGCCGGCCGGTGCCTTCCAGAAGCCGTCCATCGTCGCGCCGGCCTTCATGTAGTCCTTGCGGACGTCGGGGGCGTTGCCGCCGCCGATGTTGTAGCGCGCGATGTTGAGGCGGAGCCCGTCCTCACCGAACAGCATGTCGACGAGCCGTCTTCGGATGGGCTCCGGGTAACCCCCCGTGGCGTTGGCGAACCAGACCAGGCTGGTGCCCCATCCCTCGAACTCCTGCTGCTGGTACGACGGGTCGATCCGGACGGTGACGGAGTTCGCCGCCGGGGCCGTCGGGTCCGCGGTCGCCGGCGGGGCGGTCATCAGACCGGCGCCGAGTACCAGGGGGATCATGGGCGCCAATGCCCTGACGATGCGATGTCGTGGGGTCACGACACTCCCTTCCACAACACGAGGCGAACGCCGTTTCGTTGACATGGCCAAAACACGTGCTTAGCATTCAGGAAACTGAAAGCGCTTTCTAGCCCTTGTTGTTCATGGATTTCGCACGACCAATTGCACGGCCCAGGAACGTCCCCCACTCGTCCCGGGAGAAACCGTATGAGGTCGTCACGTACCGTTCCCGCGCTCACGCTCGCCCTGCTGCTCGCCGCGACAGCCACAGTCAGCGCCAGCGCCACCGTCGCCGCACCCGTCGAGGCGGGAACCGTCGCCCACGCGGCGGCGGCACCCGTGGTGGAGACATCCCCGACCGGATTCGCCGCCGTCGGCGCGCTCGGGCAGAACGGCACCACCGGTGGGGCCGGCGGCCCCACCGTGACCGCCACCACGACCGAGCAGTTCCTGCGGTACATCGACACGGTGGGCCCGCTCGTCATCCGCGTGCAGGGCACCGTCGACATCACCAGCAAGCAGGGCGTCCGGCCGGACAAGACCGTCATCGGCGTCGGTTCCTCGGCCGTCGTCAACGGCGGCGGGCTGGACTTCTACCGCTCGTACAACGTCATCGTGCGCAACATCAGATTCACCAATGCCGAGGACGACGCGATCAACGTCGGCCAGGACTCCCACCACATCTGGATCGACCACAACGAGTTCGTGGCCCCCCTCGACGGGGCCGTCGACGTCGTGCGCGGCGCCCAGTACGTCACCGTGTCGTGGAACTGGTTCAACAAGACCGACAAGAGCATGCTGCTCGGGCACTCCGACGGCAACGGCGCTCAGGACGCCGGGAAGCTGAAGGTCTCGATCCACCACAACTTCTTCGACGGCTCACGGCAACGGCACCCCCGCGTCCGCTTCGGCGAACCGGTGCACGTCTACAACAACTACTACAAGGGCAACGCCGTCTACGGCGTCGCCTCGACCATGAACGCCGGTGTCGTCGTCGAGGGCAACCACTTCGAGGGCGTCCCCCACCCCTGCTACTCCGCCAGTGGCTACGACGCCTCCGGGCCGGGCCGGCTGGTCCAGCGCAACAACGCGTTCACCGGCTCCGGCACCTGCGAGACCAACGGCACGGTGACCGAGCCGCGCACCTACTACGCCTACACCCTGGACCCCGCCGCAGACGTCCCGGCCCTCGTCAGGGCCGGGGCAGGCACCGGAAGGCTCGGTGCCTGAGCAACTCCCCCCCACGAAGCACAGGAGAGACCCCGATGAACTCACCGCGCAAGAAGGTGGTCGTGGCCGCGCTGGCGGCCGCGCTGCTCGCCGGACCCGGTGTCGCGCAGGCGGCACCCCAGGGCGCGCCCGTGCCCCGGACGCAGGCCGCGGCGGCCACCGTCAGCTGGACCCTCGTCCGGGCGGCCAACCCGACACAGGACCAGCAGTCGGCGTACAACCTCATCACGTCGGCCATGAACGCCGCGGTCGCCCGCTACAACAACCTCAGCGATCTCGGCAAGAACATCACCGTCCGCTACGAGCCCGGCGTGGCCACCGCCGACGGGAACCTCAACGGGACCATCCGCTTCGGCAGCAACCGCAGCTACATGAACGAGCGGACCGCGCTGCACGAGATCGCGCACACCATAGGCGTGGGCACCAGCGCGGGCTGGTCGCGGCTGGGCGGCAGTGGCACCTGGACCGGCGGGCGGGCCACGGCGCTGGTGAGGCAGTACGACGGGTCGAGCGCGAAGATCTCCACCGGGGGCGGCCACTTCTGGCCCTACGGTCTCAACTACGACAACGAGTACTCCGCAACCGCGGCCGACCGGCACGTCCGGATCGTCGCCGCCATGGTGAGCGACGGGCTGTGACCGCGTTCACGGCGGCGGCAGTTGGTGCCCGATGACAAAGGCCGCGACGGTGGCTGCGTTGTTGTGAGCAAGGGGAGGTGGGACCGTCGCGGCGGTCCTACCGTCCCCGCATGAACACGAGTCGCAGGAGAGGAACAACCCTCAGAGCGCTGCGGGGCGTCGTACCGGCGGTGCTGCTGACCGTCGGGGCGCTCACCGGAGCCGCCCCGGACGCCCGGGGCGCGCAGGCGCGGACGGAGACGGCCGTGGCCTCCACGAGCCCGGTCACCGGCGTGAGCGAGACCATGGTGCGGGTACGGGCGCCGCTGCCCGCCTCCTTCGGGGCGCGCCCGGCGGCGTGCGACTGGCTGTCGTACCTGCGCTACCGCTCCGCCGACGGACCGGCCGCCTCGGCCGACGCCGACCGGATCCTCCTCGCCCAGCCGGGCATCCTCGAAGGCGCCGGAGCCTTCGACAGCGTCGCCCGCAACACCGTGGCCCGCGCCGCCGCTCAGGGCCGGCACATCGAGTTCTGGGCCCTGGACCGGCGCTCCAACTGCCTGGAGGACCGCACCGGGATCGCCTCCGGCGACCAGCACACGGCCGTCGACTACTACTACCGCGACAAACGGGTCGCGGGCCGCACCTTCGACGGGTACGTCGGCAACGCCGACCTGGGCTGGATGGCGAAGCTCGGCATCGAGCGGACCGTCCGCGACCAGTACGACCTCCTCACCGCCGAACTGCCCGACCAGCGCGTGCGCGAGGAGAAGGTGCTGTGCGGCGGGCATTCCCTGGGCGGTGTCATCACCGGGTACTTCGCGACCGCCGACTTCGACGGCGACCCGGCCACCACGGCGGACGCCGGACACCACCAGTGCGCCGGCTACTTCGCCCTCGACACCACCGTCTCCACCTCGCTCGCCGACCTCAGCGGCAGCATCCCCGACGACACCAACCTGCCCGACGTGGGCCTCGGGTACGGCGTCGTGCAGGCCGGGCTCGACAGCGGACTGCTGCCGCGCTCGCTGTCGGCGCCGGTGCTCCTCAACCCGGAGACGATGACGCTGCTCGCCATCGCCGGGGTGGGCGCCCTGCAGAACCCGGGCGGCGAGGCCGATCTGCCGCGCTATCTGCCCCCGAACAGCAACATCGAGGTCACCAACCGCTTCCTGTTCTCCAAGGACACCGCCACCTTCCTCACCGGGTCACCGACGGTGAAGGACTTCCGGCTCAGCAACGAGGCGATCCTCGGCGCCCTGATGGACGACCACTCCGTCCCGCTGGCCTTCCTGCAGAGCAGCGTCGGCCTCTTCGACGGCGGGCCGGTCGTCGACAAGAACTTCCCCGCCGCCAACGGGAGCGACGCCCGCCCGGCGCTGTTCGGCACCGAGTACAAAGCGATCCCCGACCGGCCGGGCGGCCCGCTCTACACCTGGCGGAACTACGACCGCGTCGGCGACGCCGACGACCCCGGGTACCGCTCCGCCGACGGGACTGCGTTCACCGACGCAGGCAAGGAGGTCACCGACATCCAGGAACTGGCCCGCAGCATGGCTCAACAGCCCCTGGACTTCACCGAGCAGTACTTCCCGACCAAGCTGGTCACCGACCTCCAGCTGGCCGGTTCACCCCAGGTGAAGCGGCTCGTCGTCCACCCGGACGGACTCACCGCCGACCCGACGCTCACCGTGCTCGCGGGCGACGGACTGCTGGCGGGGCGCGTCCCGGCCGACCTGCACCCCGTGGTCGCCGACGGCTACCAGCACCTGGACGTACTGACCGCCGCGCCCGCCCAGAACAACGGCCGTCCCGAGCCCGTCTCCACGAGCCTGACGGAGTTCGCGCGCGACCCCGCATAGCCACCGCCCCATGGAGGAAGGGCCCGGGAGGATCTCCTCCCGGGCCCTTCGCCCCGTCGCGGGGGACCGGACCGGTCAGACCTTGGTCGCGGCGAAGGCCGCCGCCGCGTCGGCGTTCGCGCGGTAGCCGAGGTGGGCGCCCACGTCGCCGCCGCCGCTCTGGCACACCGGGTCACCGGTCGCGCAGAAGTCGAGGGTGCGGCTCTGGTAGACGCCGGTGACGCTCTTGCCGATGGCCCGGATCGGGTTGCCGAACAGCAGCACCGAGGAGACGCGGGGCTCCAGCGCGGCGGGGATGGTGGCCACGATGGGACTGCCGACCACCGCGCCGGCGCTGCTGATGCCGATGGAGTTGTCGACGACGTTCGCGCCCTGCGAATAGCCGACCAGAATGAAACGCTGGTTCGGACAGGAGGCGGCCTGGCTCCGGACATGGTTCACCAGGTCCGCGTTTCCCTGTGCGGCCGAGGTGGGCGAAAGGTCGGCGGGATAGTTCACCTTGTAGCTGGACAGGGATTTCCCGTTGAGTTTCTGCTGCAGTGCGGAATACACGGGGTCGCCGACGATGAAGCCGAGCGTGCCCGGCTCGAAGGTGCCGCGGGCGGACACGACGTCGATGTCCGTGCAGGCCGCGGCCATGGCCGTGGGTGCCGAGACGGTGGCCAGTCCGGCCCCGCCGGCCAGCGAGAGCGCGGCGAGGCACAAGCGGATACGCATGGGGATCCTTTGCGGGTCGGGCGCGAGGTGCGCCTGTGTAAAAGGACGTCCCGAAGGTATTCGCTCGGTCGAGTATTGTGTTATGGCCTGGAATTCAGAATTCACCTTCGTTTTTGTGCCGAGGTGAGTCCGTCCGCATTCCTATGCGGTGAACGTGTCGTCGTCCCGCGATGCCTCCGCGCGCAGGGCGAGGATGAGGTCCAACCGGGTGCCGGGGTCGTGCAGGGCGTCGCCGAAGAGCTTCTCCAGCTGCCGCAGGCGGTAGCGGACCGTCTGCGGATGGATGTGGAGGCGGGCCGCGACGTCGGGCACGTTGCTGCCGCCGAGCAGCCACGCCAGCAGGGTTTCGGCGAGCCGTCCGCGCGGCCCCTCCGCGACCGTGTCCAGCGGGGCCAGTACCTGTGACCGGAGCTGGGCGAGCATCGGTTCGTCGCTGTGCAGCAGCAGGGTCGACAGATGGTCGGCGCAGCGCACCACGCCCTGCCGGGGCAGGATGCCGCGCCCCATCAACCCGAGCGCACGGGTGGCCCAGCGCAGGGATCTGGCGGCCTCCGTGAGCGGGACGGAAGGCCCGATCGCCGCCGGCCGCCCCCGCAGCGCGAGCGTGAACGCCCGGCCGCCGAAGCCGCCCGAGCCGTCCGGGTCGGGCACGAGCATCCGTGGTGGCCGGGACTCCATGTCCACCAGCGCCCCGGCGGCGGCCAACGGCCGCTCCTCCCGCCTGTCGGGCGAAGCCGCGAGGACGACGACCGCGACGTGCGTCGGCACGGACCACCGGGCGCCGTGCGCCAGGTCGCGCACCGCCTCCGGCAACACCGGCCTGTCGCCCAGCAACAGGGCGAGCAGCCGCCCCCGGCGCCGTTCCAGCTCGTCCGTGCTGCGCAGCTGTCCCTCCGCGTACCCCGCCGCCGCGGCCTCGGCCACTTCGTGCACCGTCCGGAACGCCAGCTCACCCAGCCTGGCCATGACCGAGGAGTCCAGGCCGAGTTGCTCCGTCGTGCGGCCCAGCAGCTGCCAGGCGTGCAGCCCCCCGACCCGCAGCGCGGACTGCAGTGTTTCGAGGCTGTGGCCCTCCAGCGCCTCGCCGCGCCCCAGCTCGTGATAGATCGCGGTGATCGAGTCTCCCCGGCCGCGCGGATCGGCGATGTGGTCGACGAACAGGGTGAGCGCCTGCACGACCCCCGATCTGAGGAGTGCGCGGCTCGCTTCGTCGGCCGACCGGGAGGCGTACTCCGGGACCTGTCTGCGCACCTCCTCCTCCACATGGTCGGCGACGGTCTCCAGCTCGTCACGCAGCAGTTGGACCAGTCCGGGCGGCACAACAGGGGCGCCGGGACCGTTCGGTACGCCGTACGGCGGGGTGGGGGCAGCCACGGCGGACCCTCCTTTCACCCGGAAGCGGCTCACCCGCGGGCCGGTGCCCGTGGGGCGAGGGGCAAGTCCCGAGTAGGACGTACGCCCCCCGCGCTCCGTTCCGTTCCCCGACGCCACCGGCCTCACGCCGGCACCCCCAGCGCACCGGCGAGCGTCGGCCACGACGCGGTGAACTCCCGCTTCCAGTAGGCCCAGCCGTGCCCACCGCCCGCGTAGAAATGGGTGGTCACCGGCACCCGGAGCGCCGCGAGCGCGTCCGTGAAGGCGTGCGCGGACGGCCAGAGCAGGCTCTCCAGCGCCTCCGGGAGCCAGTCGCCGAGGCCGCCGACCACTCCGCTGCCGCTCGACACGTACAGGGCGGTGCCGCGCAGCCCCGCCGCCCGGGAGCGCGGGTTGAAGTCCCGCCAGGTGAGCAGGTTCAGGAGCGGATGGCCCCACAGCGACCGGGGGGCCAGGTTCTCGCGGCTCACGATGGCGTCCATCAGGCTCGGTACCCCGGGTGCCGTGGTGTCGAGGATGCCGCTGTACGAGGCCGCCGCCCGGAACGTCCCCGGATGACGTGCCGCGTGCGCCATCGCGCCGTAGCCGCCGGTGGAGACCCCGGCGACCACCCGGACGCCGGACGCCCGGTAGTCGCGGGCGAGCAGCGCCGGGACCTCGGAGACCTGGAACGTCTCGTAGGCGGGGCCCTCGCGCCAGGCGGTGGGGATGCCGGTCGGCCCCGCGTCCGGCATCGCCACGATCAGCTCCCGGCCCGCCGTGAACGCCTCGATGTCCGTCTCCCGGGTCCACGACGTGTAGTCGTCGTGGGCGCCGTGGAGGAGATACAGCACGGGGTAGGTCCGGGCGGGCCGTGCGTCGAAGGAGGAGGGGAGGATCAGCCGGACCGGGGCGCTGCGGCCCAGCGCGGCGGAGGGGAGGGAGAGGTCGAGGGTACGGGGGCCGAGGCGGGTGACGGACCGGGCGCCGGGGGCGGCGGTCCGGTGGGTGGCCGCGGCGGCGGTCGTCGCGCCGGCCGACCCGACGAGGGCGGCCAGCGCGGTGGCGGCCGCCGCTCTGGTGACGGAGCGCCGGGACGATCCGGTGACGCCGTCGTGTCGGTCGGCGGAGGGGGTGCGGGTGGTGGGGGTGGTGTGGTGCGTGCGGTCGGACATGGCGGCTCTCCTCGGCTCGTGTTCAGCGGGTCTCCCCGGCGAGCCGCCACCGCAGATGGGCGGCGATCTCGTCGACGTTCGGCGGGTCCAGCAGCGAGAGATGGTGACCCGTGACCCGGACGACGGTCAGGCGCGGGCACACCTCGTCCCACCCGAGCGCCTCGTCGTCCCGCTCGTACGCGGGGTCGCGCACGGTGTGCGGGGCGGGCTCGGTGGCCCGGTACAGCACGACCTGCCCGTCGTACCGGCCGGGCCGGTGCGCCTCGCCGATCCGCAGGTCCAGATAGGAGTCCCGCTGGTGGTCGAGGGCGGCCCGCGGCACGTCGGCCGCCGCCCGCAGCGCCCCCAGCACGGTCTCGACGCGCTCACGGTCGTCCTCCGTCGCCGCCAGCTCGTCGTACGGCAGGTCCAGTTCGACCCCGTACGCGTCGGCGACGTGACGGGCGAAGCCGGTGAAGTGCGCGCGGATCCGCTCGGCCTCGCCGCCCTCGGGACGGGGGAGCGGACGTACGGAGTCGAGGAGTGCGACCAGCCGCACGTCCCGCCCGGCGGCCGTCAGCTGCCGTGCCGCCTCCTGGGCGACGAAGCCGCCGAACGACCAACCGCCCAGCAGGCAGGGCCCGTCGGGGTGCGCGGCGGCCACCGCCTCGGCGTAGCGGCTCGCCTTCTCGACGACCGTACGGACCTCGCCGGTCCGCTCCAGCCCGTACACCGGCCGCTCCCCGCCGAGCCGTTCCACCAGCGGGCGGTACACGTCGGTGGTGCCGCCCGCCGCGTGGACGAGGAAGAGCGGGGGGTACGGGCCCGAGGTGTGGAGGGGGTGGAGCAGCGGGTGGGAGCCGGAGCGTCGGCGGGGCAGGCGCCGGGGGAGGGCGTCGGAGGTGTCGTGGGGCTGCGGCGGGGAGTCCTGCGCCGCCGACCCGTCGGCTCGCGCCCGTGTGGTCTCGCGGAGCGCCGAGGAGGCGTCGGGCAGGGAGGCCTCGTCCAGGGCCTGCGCCGCTCGCGCCGGAGCGTGTCCGCCGCTCGCCTTCGCCGGTGCCGTCCGTCGGCCGTCTCCCGTGGCCGGCGTCGCCCCGCCCGGCAGCGCCCGCTGGATCCGGGTCGCCATGGCCTCGACCGAGGCGGCGCCCAGCAGGTCGCGCAGGGGGAGTTCGACGCCGAACTCGCGTTCCAGGGCGGTGCGGATGCGGACGGCCATCAGGGAGTCCAGGCCCAGTTCGGCGAGGGCGGTGGCCGGGGTGATACGGGCCGGGGGGTGCCCGGTGACGGTGGCGATGTGGTGGCAGAGGCGGGCGGCCACCGAGGCGGGGTCCGCCGTGTGCCACGCTTCCGTTCGGCCGCCGCCCTGCGGCCCGGCGCCCTCGTCCCCGACCGGGCCGCACTCCGCCGTCGGGTCCGCCCCCGGCCGTACGGGCACCACGCGGGCCTCCGCCGTCACGTGGACCCTGCCGTACGCACCGCCGCCGTCCGCCCGCGCGGGCGAGGACGGCGGCGCCGCGAGGCCCGCCCTCCCGTCCGTCCACCAGTGCCGCGTGTGCCGCCAGCGGGGCCCGGGCAGGTCGATGACCCGGCCCGGGGGCGGGGGAAGCCGCAGCCCGGCGGTCTGCAGGGTGCCCACCCGGGTGAGGAACCCGGCGGCGGTGTCGGCGTCGCGGTGGAGGGTGCCGAGCGCCAGGACTCCGGGGGCGGTGTCCGTGATCGCCCGGGTCAGGACCGGGTGGGGGGAGACTTCGACGAACGCGGTGTGACCGTCGGCGGCGGCAGCGGCGACCGCCCGGTCCAGGCGCACGGGTCTGCGCAGATTGGCGGCCCAGTGCGCCGCGTCGAACACGCAGTCGCCGCGCGGGTCGTCGAGCACGGTGGAGTAGACGGGGACGCGCGGGCGCCCGCCCCGGATGTCCGTCAGCTCCGCCGTCAACTCCGCCAGCAGCGGCTCCACCTGCGGCGAATGACCCGCCCCGGCCACCCGCATCGCCCGCGCGGCCCGCCCCTGCCCCTCCAGCCGGCGCACCAGCCGGGCCACCGGCTCCTCCTCCCCGGTGACCACCTTCTGGCCGGGCGAGGAGTGCACGGCGACATGGACACCCGGGAAGTCCCGTGCCAGGAAGTCGAGTTCGTCGTCGGCGAGGTCCACCACCGCCATGGCCCCGCCCCGCAGCCCACCGAGGAGCCGGGCCCGTACGGCGACGACACGGGCCGCGTCCGCCACCTCCAGCGCGCCCGCGCACACCGCGGCGGCCACCTCGCCCAGGGAGTGCCCGATGACGGCGACGGGTTCGACCCCGTGCGCCCGCCACAGCTCCGCCAGCGCCAACTGCACCCCGAAGAGGACGGGTTGGGCCACCGCCAGCCGGTCCAGGCCGTCGCCGGTGGCCAGGTGGTCGTAGAGGGAGAGCCCGCACTCGGGGGCCAGGTGCGCGTCGAGCTTCTCCACGGCCGCGGCGAAGGCCGGTTCCTCGGCGAGCAGTCGGCGCCCCATCCCGGGCCACTGGCTGCCGTACCCGGAGAACACCCACACCGGGCCGGGTCCGACGAGGTCCCCGTCGCCCACCACCACCCGCTCGTGCGCCCGGCCCCCGGCCAACGCACCCAGACCCTCCGCCAGTTCGGCCGGGCCGCCGGCCACGATCGCGGCCCGCACCCGCCCCCGGCCCGCCCGTCCGGCGAGCGTGCGCGCCATGTCGGCCGGACGGGCGGCGCTGCCCTCGGGCGTGCCGAGCCAGTCCGCCAGCCGGGCGGCGGTGTCGCGGACGCGCGCGACGTCGATGTCGGAGAGCACGTGCAGCCGGGCGGCGGGCTCGTCGTCCGGGGACGGGAGGACGGCGCCGGGCGACCACTCCTCCAGCACCGCGTGGGCGTTGGTGCCGCCGAACCCGAACCCGGAGACCCCGGCCGTGGCGGTGCCCCCGTACCGGGGCCACGGCTCGGCCTCCGTCACCACCCGCAGCCGTACGTCGTCCTCCAGGGCGCTGCCCCCGTCGCAGTGCAGCGAGGGCGGAATCAGGTCGTGGTGGAGCGCGAGCACCGTCTTCACCAGACCGGCGATGCCCGCCGCGGACTCCAGGTGCCCCAGGTTGCCCTTGACCGAGCCGAGGAGCAGGGGCTGGTCGGGGTCGCGGCCGGGGCCGAGGACGGCACCGAGGGCGCCCGCCTCGATCGGGTCGCCGAGCGGGGTGCCGGTGCCGTGCGCCTCGATGTGGTCGATGTGCGCGGGGGACAGGCCGGCCCGCGCGTAGGCGGTGCTCAACAGGGCCCGCTGGGCGGCCGGGTTGGGGGCCAGAAGACCGCCCGAGCGGCCGTCGGAGTTGACGGCGGTGGCACGGACGACGGCGAGGATCCGGTCGCCGTCCCGTTCGGCGTCGGACAGCCGCTTCAACAGCACGGCCGCGCACCCCTCGCCCCGGCCGATGCCGTCGGCGACCGCCGAGAACGGCTTGCACCGTCCGTCGGGCGCGAGGGCGCCCGCCCGCCGGAACGCGACCGTGACGGTCGGGGAGAGCAGCAGATTGACCCCGGCGGCGATCGCGAGATCGCTCTCGCCCGTGCGCAGGCTGACGCACGCGTGGTGCACGGCCACCAGCGACGACGAACACGCGGTGTCGACGGCCATGCTCGGCCCGCGCGTGTCCAGGACGTACGCCAGCCGGCCCGCCGTCACGCTCAGTGCCCCGCCGGCCGGCGCCCAGGGGTCGACGGCGGCCGGGTCGGCGCCGGTGAGCTGTCCGTACTCGGACGCGGAGACCCCGACGAAGACACCGGTGGCGCTGCCCGCGAGGGACGCGGCCGGGACGGCGGCATGGTCGAGGGTCTCGTGGACGACCTCCAGAAGGATCCGCTGCTGCGGGTCCATCACCGCCGCCTCGCGCGGGGTGATGCGGAAGAAGTCGGCGTCGAACCCGGCGATGTCGTCCAGATAGCCGCCGTACGGGAGCGCGTCGGTCGGCGGGTACGGCGTGAAGTCACGCCAGCGGTCCTCCGGAACCCGCCGGATCGCGTCGACGCCGTCGAGCAGCGACCGCCAGTACTCCGCCGGTCCGCGCACGCCCCCGGGCAGCCGGCAGCCGACCCCGACGACCGCCACCGGCTCACCGGGCGCCGGGTGCGCCCCCGGCGGCGGGGCCGCCACGGGCGCGCTCTCCGCCGCCGTGGCGCACAGCCGCGCCACCAGCGCGTCCCCGGTGGTCGCCTCCCACAGCAGCGTCACCGGCAGCTCCAGACCCGTCGCCCGGGACAGCTCGCCGGCCAGCACGACCGCGTCCCGCGAGGACATCCCGAGATCCGCGAGGGGCAGATCCATCGGCACGTCCTCGGCGGCCGTACCGCTCCAGAGGGCCACCCGCTCGGCGATCAGCCGCCGCAGCGCGCCCCGCGCACCGACCGGAACCCGCCCGCGCGGGCCGCCCTCGTCGTCCCTGACGACCCTCACCGCGCGCCCCCCGCCGCATAGGCACCCGCCAGATAACGTTCACGGGTCAGCGCCCGCGAGACCTTCCCGCTGGACGTCCGCGGCACCGTGCCCGGCGGGACGAGGACGACGTCGGACAGCCGCAGCCCGTGGCGGGCGGACACGGCGGCCCGCACCGTCCGCACCAGGTCCGGTACGTCGATGTCGGCGAGCGGCACACCGCGCGCGTGCTCCGCGACCACGACCACCCGCTCCCCGGAGCCGCCCGGCACACCGAACGCGGCGAGCCGGTCCCGCCGTACGGCCGGATGCGTCTCCTGGGCCGTGGCCTCCACGTCCTGCGGGTAGTGGTTGCGCCCGTCGACGACGATGAGGTCCTTCAGCCTCCCGGTGACGAGCAACTGCCCGTCCAGAACCGTCCCCAGGTCACCCGTCCGCAGCCACCCGCCCGGCGCCGCCGTGCCCTCGGCCGGTACGGCGCCGAAGACCAGCCGCGTCTGCCGGTCCTGGTTGCGGTACCCCCGCCCCACGTTGGGCCCCTGCACCCAGATCTCGCCGACCTCGCCCTCCGCGAGCGCGGCCCGCGACTTCGGGTCCGTGATCCGCACCCGCTGGCCCGCCGGAGCGCCGCAGCCGGCCAGCAACACGGCCCTCGGGTCCTCGGGCCGCGCGGGCAGCGCCTTCCCGGTGGCCAGGGAGTCACGGTCGAGCGCGAACGCGCGCAGCGGCTGCCCGGGGCGCGCGGCGCTGACGAAGACGGTCGCCTCGGCCAGACCGTACGACGGACAGTGCGTCCCCTCGGCGAGGCCCCGTGTGGCGAACGCGGCGTGGAATCGGTCGGCGGTCCCGGGGCGCACCGGCTCGCTGCCGTTGATCAGCGCGAAGACCCCGTCCAGCCGCAGCCCGGCCTTCTGCGGCTCGGTGACGGCCGAGGCGCAGTAGTCGTAGGCGAAGTTGGGCGCCGCGCTCAGCGCGCGCGGGTGCGCGGCCAGCAGCCGCAGCCAGCGCACGGGCTCGTGCAGGAAGGCCACGGGATCCATGAGCACCGACAGCAGCCCCCGCACCACCGGCGCCGCGACACTCAGCACCAGCCCCATGTCGTGGTAGAGCGGCAGCCAGCCCACGAAGGTCACCGGATGCGCGTCGGCACCGTAGGCGGCCAGCGCCTGCCGGGCGTTGGCGACGACGTTGCCGTGGGTGATCTCCACGCCCGCCGGGGTGCGGGTCGAACCCGAGGTGTACTGGAGGTAGGCGAGGGCGTCGGCGTCGGGCTCGGCCGTACGCGGGTCGTCGGCGGCGGCGTCGGGCACGTGGTCCACGGCGACGACCTTCACGTCCCGGCCCGCGCACGCCTCGCGCACCTCGGCGAGGGCGTGGCCCGTCGTGACGACGACCGCCGGGGAGGCGTCCGTCAGGACCGCCGACAGCCGGTCGCCCTGCCCGGGCAGACCGGGCGGATACAGCGGTACGGCGACCAGACCGGCGGCGAGCGCCCCGAGGAAGGCGGTGACGTACTCCGTCCCCTGCGGGCACAGCACCGCGACCCGCGCGCCGGGCTCGGCCTCCGCCGCGAGCCGGGCGGCCACGGCCCGCATCCGCAGGTCCAGCCTGTGCCAGGTCAGGGTGCGGTGGACGCCCCGCGAGTGCGGCGCCGGATGGTCGACGAAGGTGAACGCCCGGCGGTCGGGGGTGGTCTCGGCCCAGTGCCGCACATACTCCGGCAGACTGCGGAACACGGGCGCGAGCGGGGGGCGGCGGCTGTCCATCGGGCATGGCTCCTCACGTCGCGGGGACGGCTTGCGGTGATTGGCGGGGGACGGCTCGGGGCGGGGGCTCGGGGCGCCTCGCGGGCAGCGGCGACAGGGCTCGGAGGGCTCGGCGCGCACGGAGCAGGGATGCTCTAGAGCGGGATGTTGCCGTGCCGGCGCTCCGGCATGGGGGCGCGCTTGCCCCGCAGGGCGCGCAGGGCGCGGCAGATGTGGGCGCGGGTGTCGCGCGGGGCGATGACCGCGTCGACGTAACCGCGCTCGGCGGCGAGGTAGGGCGTCCCGTAGGTCTCCTCGTACGCGGTGACGAGGCGGGCGCGCAGGGCCTCGGGGTCGGCCGCGGCGGCGAGTTCGCGGCGGTGCAGGACCCCCACCGCGCCCTCGGCGCCCATGACGGCGATCCGGGCGGTGGGCCAGGCCAGGTTGATGTCGGCGCCCAGGTGCTTGGAGCCCATCACCGCGTAGCCGCCGCCGTACGCCTTGCGCACCACCACCGTGATCTTGGGGACGGTCGCCTCGGCGTACGCGTACAGGAGCTTCGCGCCGCGCCGGATGATGCCGGCCTGTTCCTGGCGGACGCCGGAGAGATAGCCGGGGACGTCGGCGAAGGTGAGCAGCGGGATGCCGAACGCGTCGCAGAACCGTACGAACCGCGCGGCCTTCTCCGAGGCGTCGATGTCGAGGACACCCGCCGCGTGGAGGGGCTGGTTGGCGACGACACCGACCGCGGCGCCCTCGACGAGGGCCAGGGCGCAGATGATGTTGGGCGCGAACAGCTCCTGGATCTCCAGGAGTTCGCCGTCGTCCACGACCGCGCGCAGGACGTCCCGCATGTCGTAGGCCTGCGCGAGCCGGTCCGGCACCACCGCGTCCAGCCCGAGACCGGCGGGTGCGGCCCCCGGCGTGTACTGCGGGGGAGGCTCCGCGTTGTTGGCGGGCAGGTACGACAGCAGGTCGCGCACGGTGTCGAGGGCGTCCACCTCGTCGGCGGCCAGGAAGTGGGCGTTGCCGTTGACGGCGTTGCTGGTGCGGGCGCCGCCCAGTTCCTCGGCGCTGGTGCGTTCGCCGGTGACCGTCTCGATGACGTCGGGCCCGGTGACGAACATGTGCGAGGCGCCGTCCACCATCACGGTGAAGTCGGTGATGGCCGGCGAGTACGCGGCCCCGCCGGCGCAGGGGCCGAGGACGACCGAGATCTGCGGGACCACCCCGGACGCCCGCACGTTGCGGCGCACCAGCTCGGCGTAGAGGGCGAGCGAGGTGACACCCTCCTGGATACGGGCGCCGCCGCCGTCGTTGAGCCCGATGACGGGACAGCCCGTCTTCAGGGCGAGGTCCATCAGCGCGATGGTCTTCTCGCCGAAGGCCTCGCCCATGCTGCCGCCGAACACCGTGGGGTCCTGGGCGAAGACGCAGACGGGCCTGCCGTCGATCGTGCCGTGCCCGGTGACCACCCCGTCGCCGTACGGCCGTTTGTCCGCGCCCCCGGTGGGGCGGGCCCGCACGAACTGGCCCGTCTCGGTGAACGAGTCGGTGTCCAGCAGCAGATCGATGCGTTCCCGGGCGCCGTACTCCCCGCGTCTTCTCGGCCCGGCCGGTGCGACCGCCCGGATCCGGCGGCCCTCCAGGTCGGCGATGCGGTCGGCGGTCCGGTCGACCGTGCGGTCGGCGATCGTGTCGGGCACCTGCCCGGCCGCCCGCTGCGCCGACTGCCTCGCCCGGGATGTCGTCACCTCTAGCGTCACAGCCACCTCCGAAGTGGCTTTCGAATATGGCAGCGAAGGAAGGGCGCTCCGCCTCAATCACCCGTCTGTGTGCGGGAGATGAGTCCCAAGGGGCCGGTGTTCGTCCGTGGGTGACAAGGGCCCGCGTTCTGCTGGGCGCGGAAGGCCACTTCGACTACGGAGGGAGGGTCGCCCTCGGCGGGAGGGCCACTCGCCGGCCCCGCCGCTGCGCGAGGAACTCCCGGGCGCGGTGCAGGCGGATGCGCAGGCGGCGCCGGGTCCATCCGCTGTCCGGCCGGACGTCGAGCGGTCCGGGCAGGGAGGTCTCGCCCCGGCGGCCGGCCGACAGGCGGGAGGCGTCCAGACCGTCCCGGCGGGTGATGAGCGGGTGATGGGGATGCCGCGTTCGTGGCGGGTGAGGGCGTCCGGCCCGGCGAGATGCCGCATGCCTCCCTCCTCGACGGTGACCGGTTCCGGCAGCGCCGCGGCGAGGTCCGTCACATGGACCGGACAACCCACGACATCGGTGAACACCACGCCGTCGTGGGTGCCGGCCGCGAGATCTCCTCGCGGCCCCGCATGCGTCGCATCGACGTCCCGTGAGTCAGCGCGCCGAGGAGATGTGGTCCAGGACACGTCCGTTCCGTGGCCTGCGCCATTTCCGGTCGTTCGGCGCGCGACTACGTTGTGCCACGCGTTCCCCTGAACCCACGGATGGCCCAGAGTGCTCGCAGACCTCTCACCGCTCATCGCGGCGACCACCCAATGGCTGACGCGCGCCTATCCGGCGGGCGGCGGAGCCCTCGACGGCGCGCTCTGCGAGGCGCAGGCCAGGCAGGCCGTCACCGTGGCCGCCCGGCTGCGCTATCCGACACCGATGGACGCCGCGCTCGTCGGTGTGGCCGGTCCGGGCGGCACGGCGCGGCTCGACTGGATCACCGGCTTCGACGAGGACCTGACACCCGAGGAGTACGCCTGGCGGACGTGGGTGGACGAGGTCGTGGCCAGCTGGGCGGCCTGCCTGCTCGCCGACCCCGAGCTGGCCCGTGCCGCCGTGGCCGCGCTTGCCGCCACCCTCCACTCGGCCGGTTCGCCCGCCGTCTACCGACGCCTCCTCAGCCCTGACGTGCTCGACCGGCGGGCCGCCGCGCTCCTGCGCCACCCCGACCTGCTCGCCCCCGTCGCGACGCTGCACCACGCCGGCCTGCTCCACACGCTGCGGCCGGGGCAGGCCCTGACGGCCTGAGCCCGCACGGGACAGCGTCGCCGGCCTCGTCACCAGCGCAGCGGCAACCCCGCGAGATGGCCGTCCAGCAGCCCGGAGATGATCCGATGGTCGTGCAGCGAGGGATGCCAGTCGCAGCCCAGGTGATCGAGGCCGGGATCGTCGTAGTACCAGTGGCTGACCCGGCCGTCACCCCGCCGCACCCGCTCCTGGACGATCCGCAGGGTGGCCTCCGTGAACGCGGTGGTGTTCCAGAGGCGGGCGGCGGCCATCACGAGGAACGTCCCGCGCCCGTACCGGGCACGCAGTTTGTCGAGAAAGCCGTGATAGGCGCTCTCGTAGGCGGTGACCAGTTCGGCCGTCGTGCTCCAGCGTTCACCGGGATTGAGGGGCGTGGAGAAGTCGTTGATCCCGAGTCCGATCACGACGACCCGTGGACGCCAGCTGTCCGGCTTCCGCCAGACATCACCCTCGACGTTCAGCAGGGCCCGGTCGTAGTAGGTGCGGAAATCGGTACCGGGCTCACCGCCGTTGTAGTTGCGGACCATTCCCCGGCCGGAGAAGGCGTTGATCTGGAAATCGGCGTCCAGTCTCCGCGCCGTCAGCGCGCCGAACGCGAGATCCGCGTTGCTGTTCCGATTGACCCCGCCGTTCCCGGAACAGTCCTGGGTGGTGGAGACATTGCCGTAACCGGCGGTGTAGGAGTCGCCGATGAATTCGATCTGCCTGTCGCGCGCCCGGGGTCTCGCGAGAATCGCGCCACCGGGAGCCGCGACGAAACCGCCGAAGCGGCCGGCCGCCCACGGGCTCTCCGTCCGCTTCACGACCCGCACCCGGTGTCCGCCGTCGGCCAGGCCGTCGATCCAGGAGACGGTCCGGCCCGGGGTGACGAGGGTGGCCATGGTCGCCCCGTCGACCTGGACGTCGTAGTCGTTGTCGGCGTCGTCGAGGACCACCCCGACTCCGGTCCCGTGGAACCTCCCCTCGAAGGAGACGCCGGGCCAGCTGTACGCCACGGTCCCGTCCGCGGCCCGTGCGACCCGGCCGACCGTGTGGAACCGGGCGTCCGCCCGTGTCCCGGCGGCCCGGGCGGCGGGCGCGACGGTGGCGACGAGGCCGGCGGCGCCGGCCGCGATCAACGTCCGGCGGGATAACGGGCGGGGTGTCTGCATGGTCGTCCCTTCGACACAGGTGGGGTGCGTGGGCGTGCGTGGGGGTGCAGAGGGAGTGGGAGCGCTCCCAGAGTCGCGCGCTATCGAAGGTGGCCGTCACACGCACGGTCGTCAACCCCTCGCGGTCACATCCGCACCGCGCATGCGCATCATGGGCTGCCGCTGCCGCTGCCGCCTCTTTCTCAGTGACCTCGTCGCCGGCGGGCCGCCGCCAGTTCGTGGCGCAGTCGGCCCGGAGCCCAGTCCTCGCTGAGGGCCCGCCAGAGGAGGTCGGCCTGGGAGGCCGGGGCGAGGCCGCCGACGGGCGGGTCGAGGTCCAGGTCGGTGGGGAAGGGGTAGCCCTCGGCGCTGGCGGCGACGACGCGGCGCAGCCAGGCCTCGGTGGCGCCCTCGGCCCTGCGGTGCGCCAGGACCGGGAAGAGGGCCTCGGCCATCGCCTCCCGGTCCACCGTCTCCATGGCGCGGCCGAAGGCGGACGAGATCTGGAGCAGGTTGGCCATGCGCCGGACGTCCGACGAGCGGTTGTGCCCGGCGGCGTGGAACAGCGCGGGGTTGAAGAACGCCGCGTCGCCCTTGTCGAGGGGGAGCTGGATGTGGTGGGTGTCGAAGTACTCGACGAACTCCGGCAGCCGCCAGGCGAGATAGCCCGGTTCGTACTTCTGGGAGTGCGGCAGGTAGAGCGTGGGACCGGACTCGACCGGCATGTCGCAGTGGGCGACCGCGCCCTGGAGGGTGAGGACGGGGGAGAGGCGGTGGACGTGCGCGGGGTAGCCGGCCGCCTGCCGCCGGGTGAGGAACCCCAGGTGGTAGTCGCGGTGCGGGCTCTGGGCGGCGCCGCCCGGGTTGACCACGTTGACCTGCGAGGTCACCTGGTAGGCGGGGCCGAGCCAGGCTTCGGCGACCAGGGCCAGGATGTCGTTGGCGTAGTAGTCGGCGAAGACGTCCGGCGCGCGTACGGCCAACTTGTCCAGGGCGCTCCAGACGCGGTCGTTGGCGCCGGGCTTCGCGAAGTGGTCGCCGCGTGCGGTATCCGCGGCGCGCTCCTCCTCGATCAGCTCCCGGAAGACGGCGGACGCCCGGTCCACGACGGCCGGGTCCGTGAACGCGCCCTTGAACACGACGATTCCGGGGCCCTCCATCAGGGTCCGGGCCAGCTCGGCCTGCACGTCCCGCAGGCCCTGCGGGGTGGC
This sequence comes from Streptomyces bottropensis ATCC 25435, assembly GCF_000383595.1. Lineage (NCBI taxonomy): Bacteria > Bacillati > Actinomycetota > Actinomycetes > Kitasatosporales > Streptomycetaceae > Streptomyces > Streptomyces bottropensis. The sequence goes on from NZ_KB911581.1 coordinate 4,029,308, forward strand.
CGTCCGGGCGCGGAGCCGGTCGCTGTCGTAGAGCGGCACACCGTGCTCGACCCGCTCGGCCGAAGGGTGGTCGGCGGGATCGGTGCTCTGCTCGACGAGTGTGCGGAACGTGTCGAGATCACAGTCCGCCTCGGTCAGCCAGACCTGTCGCACCGCGGCGATGGGGCGCATCGAGGTTCCTTTCGCAGCCTTGTGTTTCTGCCAGTCTGGGGAGCCGAAACCCGTCATTCAATCTGCGGAAACCCTTCAAAAAGACCTCAAGGTCCTTGGGCGCCGAAGCGCTGCGGAGTCCGCGGAAGTGGTGACGCGGGTCGGATCGATGTTGCTTCCCCCTTCGCCCGTTCCCTCGTCACCGTGGTTCGGTGACCCTCTTGGCGCCCGTGTCGTCCCGCGAACCTCCGGCGGGAGCGACGTACCGTGGCCGCGCTGATGAGGGACAGTCGACCCGATGGTGGCGCGATGTGCTGGAGTGCGACGGCCGATCTCGTGGCGGGTGCCGGTGTCGCGGCCGTCGGGGTCGCCTGTGTGGCGCTGGTGCGCAGCGCGCGGGACCTGCCGCTCGCCGCGCTGCCGTTGCTGCTGGGGGCGCACCAGATCGTGGAGGCGGTGGTCTGGTCCTCGGGCGGGGGGAGCGGAGCGGCCACCGTCGCCTGGGCCGTCATCGCACTGCCCATGCTGGCCGTCTGGGTGCCCGCCGGTGTGTTGTGCGCGGCCCCGCCGTCCGCCCGCGCCCGGCTCGTCGTCCTCCTCGGCGTCGGCGTCGCGACCGCCGGGCTGCTCGGCCGAGGCCTCGTCACCGGCCCGGTGACGGCCGAGATCCGCGGCCACACCGTCGGCTACACGGTCGCCGTCTCCCACCCGGTGCTCCTCGTCACGGGCTACCTCCTCGCGACCGTCGGCTCCCTGCTCCTCTCCGGAGACCGGCGCCTCACGGTGCTCGGGATCCTGGCCGCCGTCGGCGCCTCGGTCTGCTGGGCCCTGTGGCGGCTGGAGTTCATCTCGACCTGGTGCGCGTTCGCCGCCCTGTGCTCGGTGGTCCTCCTCGGCTGGGTGCGTGCCCGTCGCCGGCGGCCTTCCTCGCCACCGGCCCGGTACCCGGCCGCGGAGTACCGGCACTCTGGGCGGGACGATTGAGCCTGCGCAGGGCGATCGAGCCTGGGCGGGACGATCGAGCCTGGGCAGGGCGATCGAGTCAGGGCAGGGCGATCGAGCCTGGGCAGGGCGATCGAGCTGCGCAGGACTCGCGTCTGCGCACGACGATCGAGTCCGCGCCGCTTCCGCGACAGGCCCCCGCCCCGAACGGCCCCGAACGGCCCGGCCCCGGCCTGCGGTAGACGCCCGCCGATCGTGGCGCACCAGGGGTGGTGAATCAGGGGTGGTGAATCAACCATCCACTCGCCTGTTGACTTTCGGCTGGTCCAGCCAGAGGATTCCGGAGGTGACACACTCCGCCACCGGGCCGCTCGGCCCGGTTCTCCCCGCGGCCCTCGACGAGGCAGCCCACCGCTGCCTCGTCGCGGGCTTCGACGGCACGACGATCGTCCCCGACACCCTGAAACGGCTCATCGACCGCGGACTGGGCGGGGTCATCCTGTTCACCCGCAACATCCGCGACGCCGACCAGGTGCGCGAACTCACCGGCCTGTTGCGGACGTTGCGGCCGGACCTGCTGATCGCCATCGACAACGAGGGTGGCGGCATCGGACACCTGGTGGCCGCGGGCGCCCCCGAGGTGCCGGGCTCGTGGGCACTCGGAGTCGTCGACGACCCGACGCTGACCGCCGCCTGCGCCGACGCCCTGGCCGGTCATCTGCTCTCGCTCGGCATCACCGTCTCCTACGCCCCCGTCGCCGACGTCCAGAGCCGGCCCGAGAACCCGATCGTGCGCACCCGCGCCTTCGGCGGCGACCCGGAGCTGGTCTCCCGGCATCTGCGCGCCTGGATCGAGGCCACCGAGGCCCGCGGCGTGGCGTCCTGCGCCAAGCATTTCCCCGGTCACGGCGGCACGGTCACCGACAGCCACCACGCGTCGGCGGTCGACCCACGGCCGTACGACGGGCTCGACCTCGCACCCTTCCGGGCCGCCGTCGACGCGGGCGTGCCCATGCTGATGAGCGCGCATGTCGTCTTCCCGGCCCTCGACCCCGACCGGCCGGCCACCCTCAGCCCGCGCATCCTCACCGAGCTGCTGCGCGGCGAACTCGGCTTCGACGGCGTCCTCGTCAGCGACGCGCTGGAGATGAGGGCCATCGCCGACCGCTACGGCGAGGCCGCCGGCGCCCGCCTCGCACTCGCCGCCGGAGCGGACCAGGTCATCGTCGCCGTACCTGACCTGGAGGTCACGCTCGCCTGCCGGGACGCCGTGCTCGACGCCTTGTGCACGGGTGACCTCGCCGAGGAGCGCGTCACAGAGGCGGCGGCGCGGGTACGGCGGCTCGCCCTGCGGTACGCGGTGCCGATCCGGCCGGGAGCCGTGGCCGCGTGGGACGCGGACGCCGGGCTCATGGCGGCGCGACGGGCCGTACGACGCGGCGGGCCCTTGCCGCGACCGGTGCCCGGCGCCCATGTCGTGGACTGTTTCCCGTCCCCGCACCCCGCCCTCAACTGGGGCGGCGAGGACCTTCTGACCGAGGTCCGCACCCTCGACCCGACCGCCACGGGGACGGCGGTGGCGGGGGGCCCCGACGACCTCTCGGCCGTCGTGGGGGAGGTGCTGCGGGCCGCCGAGGGGCGTCCGCTGGTCGTCGCCGTGTGCGATGCGGAGCTGCACCCCTGGCAGGGACACCTGAAGGACGCCCTGCTGGCGGCGCGAGCGGACGCGCTGGTGGTCTCGACGGGGTTGCCGGAGGAGGGCGGGGCGGTCGCCGCGCACGGGCGGGGGCGGGTGAATCTGCGAGCGGCGGCCGAGGTGGTGGCGGGGCGGGCGTTCTGACGGCCCTCCCGCCCCGTCAGGTGGTGGAGGGGCCGGAGGTGCTGGTCAGCGCGTCGACCAGCTGCCGGGCGCGGGTCTGCTCCCCCAGGAGTGTCTCGACCAGCGGGCCGGTGCCAGGATCGGCCGAACCGGCCGGGGCGAGGCCGGCCGCGTCGACGTACCGCTCGACGGGACGGGCGTCGGACGTCAGGCGCACGCGGCCACCGGCGGTCAGCGCACCGTAGGCCGAGGCGTAGTCGACGCCCAGGCGGGCCAGTCGCTCGCCGCCCGCGTACCGGGTGTCCTGGTCGGGGGCGTTCTCCCTCGACAGGTGCGGATACCGGAGCGCGACCTCGTGGGTGGCCAGGATCGCGAGCAGCACATGCTCGGTGCCGACCACGCCGTGGCCGAGGCGGCGCGCCTGCTCGTAGGTCTCCAGCCTGACCCAACCGGCGGGTGAGGAGGCCCAGTTGCCCCCACCGAGCCGGAGCAGCCAGCGCAGCCAGAAGGGCATCCGGCGATAATGGGTACGGCCGAGGAGAACGTCGCGGGTGGCGTGCAGCAGTGGGTCGAGGCCGTCCTCCCGGGTCCCGGAGTGACCGTCGAGGCGGGCGCGCACGGCCTGCGGTGAGATGGCGCACGCGTCCAGCAGCTCCACAGCCCGGTTGTCCTCCTCCAGGAGGCCCCTCAGCAGATGTACGGCGCCGAGCTTCGCCGCGTCCTCGCGCCGCGCGTGCCCCATCGCCGCGGTCAGCGCCGCCGCCGCGGCGCCCGTGAAGCGGGCCCTCCGGTCGCCCTCGTCCCCCAGGACGTCCCGAGAGGCGACGCTCGCCTCCGGGGCGTCGTCGGCGCTCCACGCGCCGTCCCTGCGCGACCGGTCCCGCAACACCGCCAGCAGCGCGGTCTTGGTCGCCCCTTCCTCCACGAGCGCTTCCCGCGCCGGGCCCCTGGCCGTGGTGATGCCGGCCAGCAGATGCTCGGTGCCGATGGCTCCGCCGGCACCTGCCTGCGCGCCCCGGGCGGCGCCCAGGATTCCCACGACGTTCCAGTCGGGCGACTTCATCGCTTCCATACGGCTCTTCCTCTTCCCCGTGATCCTGTGGAACAGCCTCTCCGCTCAGGGGGGCAGACCGCGTCGCTCCGGAGAAGGAACCGCCTCTGCACCCTGAGATAGACCCGCGACGTCCCTGGATCAGCTGATGGGCGGCGCGTTGAGCCGGGGGCGGCGCTTCCCGGCCCGCTGGCCGTCCTTCAGCCGAGCGGAGGTCTCGGGCGCACCAGACCGGTGTCGTACGCGAAGATCGTCGCCTGCACCCGGTCCCGCAGGTCCAGCTTCTTCAGCAGGGCGTTGACATGGGTCTTCACGGTGCCCGTCGCGACGCCCAGCCGGCCGGCGATCTCGGCGTTGGCCAGGCCCGTCGCGAGGAGGGAGAGGACCTCGCGCTCCCGGGGCGTGAGGGCGTCGAGGGCCATGGAGGCGACCGGTGGTGCGGGGGCGACCGCCGTGAACGTGTCGATGAGACGGCGGGTGATCGCCGGGGCCAGCATGGCCTCCCCGGTGACCACCACCCTGAGGGCCGTGAGGAGTTCGGCGGGCTGGGCGTCCTTGAGGAGGAAGCCGGAGGCGCCGGCGCGCAGGGCCTCGTACACGTAGGAATCGAGGTCGAACGTGGTCAGGACGAGCACCCGGGGCGCGTGCACCGACGTCGGGCCGGTCAGGAGGCTCGTCGCCGTCAGGCCGTCCATGCCGGGCATGCGGATGTCCATCAGCACCACGTCCGGAACCAGTCGCCCGGCCGACGTGACCGCCTCGGCGCCGTCACCCGCCTCACCGACCACCACGAAGTCCGGCTCCGCGTCGACGATGGCCGCGAATCCCGCGCGAACCACGGCCTGGTCGTCGACGACCAGGACCCTGGCGGGGTGGGTGGCGGGCGATGTCATGAGGCGTCACCTTATCGAGCCCTCGGCGGGGATCGTGTGCGAGTGGTCGTCGGGGGCTGCATGGGGGGTGTGGGCCGGGGGGGCTGTGTGGAGGGTCTCGGCGGCGGCTGGGCGTGAGCCTTCGTCGGGTGGCGTCTGCGGGGCGCCGACGGCGACTGTGAGCCGGGTCTTGGCGGGGGGCCTGTGTGTGGGGTACCGGCCGGGGGTCGCGTGGGGGTGCAGGTACGGGCGGGCGTGGGGCGTTGGCGGGTGGTGTGCGTGTGCCTTCGTCGGGTGGCGTCCGCGGGGCGCCAGCGGGGACCGTGAGCGGGAGCTGGGCGGGGGCCATGCGTGGGCCTTCGGCCGGGGCCGTGCCCGCGGCTTCGGGGAGGGCCGTGCGCGGGGCGCCACCGGGACCGTGCGTGGGACCTCAGCGGGAGCCCTGTGTCGGGCGGTCGGCAGGGGGCGGGGGTGAGCCCTCGGCAGGTGGCGGGGAGTTCGTCAGCGCCGCGGGCGGGGCGTTCGCAGGGGTGTCCTCGCGTAGGTCGCTCAGCAGCTCACGCATGGCCGCCAGCGACGCGCGGGCCGCCGGGGCCACGTCGTCGAGGCGGCCCTCCTCGGCGGCGCCGATCACGTCGGCGGTCCGGTCGAGGACCGCGGCGCGCAGCCCCGCGGCGAGCCGCAGCCGCTCCCGGTGCGCCGCGGCGAGCGCCTCGTGGACGACCGCGCCCAGCTCGTCGTCCGCACGGCGGGCGTTGCGCCCGCGCCGGGTCCGGACGAGAAAGGCCGCCAGCCACGCGCAGCCGAACAGGGGCAGCAACAGCACCGTCAGGGCGAACACGAGGAGCCCCACGTCGAGGGCTCCGGCCGGCTCCCCGGCGATGGTGCCGTCCCGCGCCGCCGTCACCGCCACCGCGCCGGCCAGCACCGGCGCCACCAGCGGCACCGATGCCCAGGTCGCCCACGGATCGCGGCCGTACGCCCCCACCGCGTACACCCCGCCGACCAGGGCGCAGGCCCCCGCGGCCAGGGCGGGCCACGGTGCCGGGTGCGAAGCGGGTACCCACGGCCACAGCCAGCTGGCCGCGAGCAACGCGGCCAGCACCGGCCAGGGTGCCGCCCGCCGCCCGAGCAACGGCAGTACCTGCACGATCAGCAGCGCGCCCAGCCACGACAGAGCGGCCGGCTCCCGGTCCTCGGTGAACAGGAACACCGCCGGCAGGATCCCGGCGGCCGGCAGCACGCCGTGCGAGGCCAGGCGCCAGTCCAGCGCCCGACCCCGCCCGTTCGAGGGGCGGGCCGTCCGCCCCGGACGGACCGGCAGCTCGGCCCGCACCGACCACCCGCCGGACGGGCCCGCTCCGGGCCCGGCGGTCACGGTGCCGCCGACCTCCCCGGCGCGCTCGCGCATACCGGTCATGCCCCGTCCCGAGCCGAGCCCCCGGGCGCCGACGCCGGGCACGCGGGCCGACGGCTCCGGACGCGCCCCGCCGCCGTCGTCGTCGACGGTGAGGGCCAGCCATCCGTCGCCCAGGTCCCGTAGGCCGACCCGTACGACCGCCCCCGGCGCGTAGCGCAGCGTGTTCGTGAGGGCCTCCCTGGCGATACCGAACACGGCCTCCGCCACCTCGGTGCCGACTGCCGTGGCGCCCGCGTCGCTCGTGATCTCCACTCGCTGGCCGAGGCGGACGAAGCCACCGGCGAGTTCCTCGATCCGGGCGTCCAGTGGTACGTCCTCGCTCTCCTCGGCGACACTCAGGGAGGTGACCAGACTCCGCACGGTGGCCAGGGTCTCGCGGCCGGTCCGGGCGGCGAAGTCCAGCGCCTCGGCGGCCAGTTCGGGACGGCTGGTGACAAGGTGCCGGGCGGCCTCGGCGGTGACGACCACGGAGGTGAGGTGGTGGGCGCCCACGTCGTGCAACTCCCGTGCCAGCCTGTGCCGTTCGCGCAGCCCCGCTTGCCGCTCCTCGGCCCGGGCCGCAGCCAGCCGGTCGGCGGCGCGGGCCCGTGCGGCCGACCGGTGGGCGCTGCCCCGGCCGAGTCCGACGACGGCGGAGTGGAACGCGACGGAGACGGCCAGGCCGGCGGCGGTCACGGGTTTCACGCCCTCGACGGCGAAGTCGAACAGGGCCTGGCAGCAGACGAGCGCGCCGACCGCCCGTAGCGTCACCGGCAGGGTGGTGCGGGCGGCCACCGCGTACACGATCACCAAGTCGCCCACGAGGACCAGCAGTTGGACCGTGTCCGAGGCTCCTGTGATCAGGGCGGCGCCGTAGCAGACGGCCACCCCGGCCAGCGCCACCAGCGGGGCCCGCCGTCGCAGGCTCAGCGCGGTGGCCGCTCCGGCCGCCACGGCCGGCGGCAGCGGCCGGTTCCGTAAGGTCTCCATGAGGGCTTGAGCCTACGACGTGCTCTCACCCCCTTGCGTCGATCAGTTCCGTGATCCCCCTCGCCGTGAGGTGCGCCGTGTCCCGCGCGTGCTCCGCCAGGACGATCGCCGGGGCGGCGCCCTCCTGCCGTGCGCGCATCCAGGCGTCGAAGAAGGCGCCCCCGGGGCCTGAGACCGAGCGGGTGGACGGCGTGCAGTCGAGCACCAGCGCCGTCGTGCGCGGAGCCGGTGGGGCGGCGGTGGTACGGAGCTCCGCGACCGTCGCGGACAGGGCGCCCGCGATCGGCTTGGGACGGCCTCTGGAGTCGAACAGGCCGAGCGTGTACTCCAGTTCGGGGAAGTCGGCCAGGGAGCGGTCCACGTCGTGCGAGCACCACCAGGTGACGCCCCACAGACGGGCGCACCCGGCCGCGTTCAGGAGGGTCGCGCGGGCGAAGTCGGGGGCGTCGGCCGCCGGGATGTGCGGCTCGGGGGCGCCGGTCTCCTGGACCCAGACCGGGCGGACCGGGTCGGTGGCGTACGCGGCCGCCAGCTCCGTGCCGTACTCGGCGAGATGGCGCACCTGGGGTGAGCGGGAGCCGTAGCGGCTGGCGCAGTCGGCGGAGAAGACCCAGGGGTGGACGGTGGTCAGGTCGCCCTTGCGGGCCGAGGCCTCGGGGGTGAAGGGGTGGTCGTCGCCGTACCAGGCGGCGTCGTACGCCGAGTGCGTGACCAGGCCGCGGCCCTCCCCGAGCCCGTCGCGCGCGGCGGCCAGCAGGGTGTCCAGGTAGTGGTCGACCTCGGCCACGGACACCGGGTTGTGCTCGACCATGTTGTTCAGTTCGTTGCCGAGCTGCAGGCCGATGAGGTGGGGGTGGCCGGAGAGGGCACGGCCCAGGGTGCGCAGCAGCAGTGTCTGGGCCTCGATCGCCCCGGGGTCGGTGAAGACGTTGCGGTGGTGCCAGCTGCGGGTCCACTCGGGGTAGAAGTCGAAGCTGGAGAGATGGCCTTGAACGCCGTCCACGAGGACGTCCAGACCGCACTCTCCCGCCAGGTCCACCAGCCGGACGAGCTGGTCCACGGCCGTCGCCCGGACAAGGGCGCGGTTGGGCTGGAGCAGGGGCCAGAGGTGGAAGACCCGGACGTGGTCCAGGCCCAGGTCCGCGATCTGTGCCAGATCCTCGCGGGCGAGCCCGGGGTCGAAGTCGTGCCAGGCGTGGAACCAGCCCCGGCGTGGGGTGTAGTTGACGCCGAACCGGCGGCCGGGCGTGGCGGACGTGCGCGTGGGCGTGTCGATGGTGTCCTCCTCGCGAGACGGGTCCACGTCGGATCCCGTCGGATCCCGGCCCTGCCGGACCTTGTCCCGGGAGAATGTATCAACCACCATGGGGAGCAATGAATAGTGATTTCAACCAGGCTTCCGTGACTGCTCCGATGTTCGTGGTGGGCCTCGACGCCGGCGGCACCCGCACCCGTGCCGTCCTCGCCGGCCTGGGTGACGGGCGGGTCCGGGGCGAGGGCACCGCCGGGCCCGGCAACGCGCTCACCGTGCCCGGGCCGGTCCTCGCCGACCATCTCGCCGAGGCCGTCGCGCGGGCCGTGCCCGCCGCGCTGCGGGAGCGCGTGGTGGCGGTGGCCGGCGGTTTCGCGGGGGCCGGCCACCGGGCCCAGGGCGCCCAGGAGCCCGGCCGGACGCGGGCCGGGGCCGCCCTGTCCGCCGCGCTCGGCCGGCTCGGCATCACCACCGCCACGGTCGGCGTCCACAGCGACATCGAGACGACGTTCGCCGCGGCCCCCGGTCACCCCGCCGACGGGCTGGTCCTGGTGGCCGGCACCGGCGCGGTCGCGGCCCGGATCGCCGGACGGGTGCCGACCGCGACCTCCGGCGGCGACGGCTGGCTCCTCGGGGACGACGGCGGGGGCTTCTGGATCGGCCGCGAGGCCGTACGGGCCGCCCTGCGCGCGGCCGACGGCCGCGGCGCGGCCACCGCCCTCGTCCTCTCCGTCGGCCGGGACCTCGGACTGCCCGCGGAGGTCCTGCCCCCGGGGAGCTACGGAACCGCCGACGACACCGTCCCATGGAGCGCGGAGCTGCGCACGGCCTACCGCGCCCGGCTGCTGCCCGCCGTCATGGACCGCTCACCCGTCCGTCTGGCCGACCACGCGCCCGGGGTGGTGCGGACCGCCGACGACGGGGACGCCGTGGCGGCGCGCATCCTCCGGGAGGCCGCCCACCACCTGGCCGAGACCGTCGCCGCCCTGACCCCCCACCCGGGCGAACCCCTGGTCGCCACCGGCGGTCTCCTCGCTCCGCACGGCCCCCTGCTCCCTCCACTGACCGAACGCCTGACTCCGCACGGGCTCGTCGTCACCCCGGTCTCGGACGGTTCCCCGGGCGCGGTCGCCCTGGCCCGCCTCGCCCACGCCTCCGGCGCCTGAACCGCCACCGAAAGGCCCCGGCCCCGCCGCTTCCTCGACGCCGACAAGGACGCCCCATGCCCCCGCAGGACCCGTCGGTCGCCCCGGCCGTCACCCCCGCGCGGCCCCGCTACCTCGACCCCGCCGCCTCGCTCGACATCCGCGTCGCCGACCTTCTCTCCCGTATGACCCGGCGGGAGAAGGTCGGTCAGCTCAATCAGCGGATGTACGGCTGGGACGCCTACCGGCGCACCCCGGGCGGGGGCTTCGAGCTCACCGACGCCCTGCACGCGGAGACCGAGCGGTTCGCCGGGCTCGGCGCGCTCTACGGGCTGATGCGCGCCGACGCCTGGTCCGGGGTCGGTCACGGGCACGGGCCCGGGGCCGACGACAGCGCCGACCTCGCCGACCTGGTCCAGCGACACGTGCTGGAACGCAGCCGCCTGCGCATCCCCGCCCTGTTCGTCGAGGAGGTCCCGCACGGTCACATGGCCCTCGACGGCACGGTCCTCCCCGTCAATCTGGCCGTCGGCGCCACCTGGGACCCCGGCCTGTACGAGCGGGCCGCCGCCCACGCCGCCGCCGAACTCCGTGGCCGGGGCGGCCACCTGGCCCTCGTCTCCGCGCTGGACATCGCCCGGGACCCGCGCTGGGGCCGTACCGAGGAGTGCTTCGGCGAGGACCCCCACCTCGCGGCGCGTCTCACCGCGGCGCTGGTGCGGGGCATGCAGGGCACCCCGGACGCGGAGGGGCCCTTCGCCGCCGACCGTGCTCCCGTCGTCCTCAAGCACTTCGCCGGCCAGGGCGCCACCGTCGGCGGCCGCAACTCCGCCGAGTCCGACGTCGGCCCGCGTGAACTGCACGACATCCACCTCCCCGCCGCCCGCGCCGGAATCCGCGCCGGCGCGGCCGCCGTGATGGCCGCCTACAACGAGGTCGACGGTCTGCCCTGCTCGGGCAACCGCGCCCTCCTCACCGGGCTGCTCCGCGACCGCTGGGGCTTCGGGGGCCTGGTCATGGCGGACGGACTGGCCGTGGACCGCCTCGCCCGCATCACCGGCGACAAGGTCTCCGCGGGCGCTCTCGCCCTCGACGCAGGGATCGACCTCAGCCTCTGGGACGAGGGCTTCACCCACCTGGCGGAGGCCGTGGAACGGGGCCTGGTGGGCGAGGCCGCCCTGGACGCCGCCGTCGCCCGCGTCCTGCGCCTGAAGTTCCGCCTCGGCCTGTTCGAGAACCCCTGGACCCGCCGCGCCCCGATCCCCGCGCACTCCGGGCGCGCCCTCAGCACCGACCTGGCCCGGGCCTGCGTCACCCTCCTCCACAACCACGCGCACACCCTGCCCGTCAGTCCCTCGGTACGCCGTATCGCCGTGCTCGGCCCGCACGCCGCGACCACCGCCCACCAACTCGGCGACTACACCGCCCCGCAGCGCCCCGGCACCGGCGTGAGCGTCCTCGGCGCCCTGCGCCGCCTCGCCCCGCCCGGCATGCTCGTGCGCCACGCGCGGGGCGCGGCCCTCACCGGCGCCGACCGCGCCGGCATCCCGGCCGCGACCACCGAGGCCGCCGCGGCCGACCTGGCCGTACTCGTGCTGGGCGGCAGCAGCGCCCGCACACCGGACACGGAGTTCGACGCCAACGGGGCCGCGCGGGCCGTCGTGTCCGAGATGACCTGCGGAGAGGGCGTCGACCTCGCCGGACTACGGCTCGGGGAGGCCCAGTACGCGCTGCTGGACGCGGTCGTCGCGACGGGCACGCCGACCGCGGTGGTCCTGATCCAGGGGCGCCCGCACGTGGTGCCCGAGACGGCGGGCGCGCTGCTCACCGCCTGGTACCCGGGCCCGTGGGGCGGCGAGGCGATCGCCGAGGTACTGCTCGGAATCGCCGAACCCGCCGGTCGTCTGCCGGTCTCCCTGCCCCGCTCGGCGGCCCGGCTCCCGGTCCACTACAACCACAAGGACACCGAGTACGGCGGCTACGCGGACGGTAGCGCCGAGCCGCTCCACTCCTTCGGGCACGGCCTGTCGTACACGAGCTTCGCGTACGGCACACCACGCCTCGCGGGGGCCGGCGTCGAGGTCGACGTCACCAACACGGGGGGTCGGCACGGGCGTACGGTCGTCCAGGTCTATCTCCGGCGGCTGATCACCCCCGTATGGCCGCGCACCCTCGAACTGTGCGCGTTCGAGGGTGTCGGCCTGGCCCCGGGCGAGCGCCGTACGGTGTCGCTGCCCTTCGAGGCGCCCGCGCGGACCGGTGCCGTCGAGGTCCGCGTCGCCGAGTCGGCGCGGGCGGCGCTCACCATCGAACCGCTGGTCCTGGACCTGGGAGGGCGGCCTCAGAGTTTGACGGCTCCCGAGGACACCCCCTTGTAGAACCACCGTTGCGTGATCACGAACAGCACCAGCACCGGGACCACGGAGATCACCGAGCCCGCCATGACCATCCGCTGGTCGTAGCCGAAGGACGAGGACTGCAGCCGGGCGAGGCCCAGGGTCAGCGTGAAGTGGTCCTCGGTGCGCAGCACGATCAGCGGCCACAGGAAGTCGTCCCAGGCGCTGATGAAGGTGTTGATGGTGACGACGAGGATCGCGCCCCACGCGGACGGCAGATACAGATACCGGAAGCGCTTCCACTCGCCCGCCCCGTCCAGCATCGCCGCGTCCTCGATCTCGCGCGGCACGGCGAGGAACGCGGCCCGCATGATCAGGACGTTGATGGCGGCGACGAAGCCGGGCAGCCAGACGCCCGCCAGGTTGTCGACGAGGCCGAGGTCGCGGACGCTGAGGAACAGCGAGACCATGATCGACTCGAAGGGGAACATCATGGACGCCATCAGCAGCACCCACACCAGCTTGCGGCCCTTCCAGCTGGGCTTGGAGAGCATGTAACCGGCGAGCGTGGAGAAGACGAGCTGGCTGGTGACGGACAGTGCGACGATCACCATGCTGTTGCGGATGTACGTCCACACCGGGACCTGGTCGAACACCTCGCGGTAGGCGCGCAGGGTCGGGTCGCGTGGGAAGAGGGAGGCGTCGGCGCCGAACACGTCCTCGCCGACGCCCTTCAGCGACGACAGCAGCTGCCACAGCAGCGGACCGACGGTGATGCCGAGGACGAACAGCAACAGCAGGTAGCGGACGATCAGTTCGCGCGGCCGGCCGTAGTCCCGCCACCGCGGCATCAGGCGCCGTCGTCGCCCCGCAGCGGGTTCCACGGACGTCACGGCCGTCGTCATGACTCCTCCTCCTTCGTCAGGCGCTGTGCGAGCAGGGTCAGGCCGAGGGTGAGGACGAAGAGGGCGACGCTGACCGCCGAGCCGTAGCCGGCGTTGCCGGTGAGCGGGTCGAGGGCGACGTCCCGGATGTAGAAGGGGAGGGTGCGGTCGGCGCCGCCGGGACCGCCGGTCGCGCCGCCGAGCATGTAGATCTCGGTGAACACCCGCAGCGAGCCGATGCCGGTGAGGGTGCCGACCAGCATCATCGAGGTGCGCACGCCGGGCATGGTGACGTGCCAGAAGCGGCGGATCGCGCCCGCGCCGTCCACGGCGGCGGCCTCGTGCAGTTCCTTCGGGACGTTCCCCAGGGCGGCCAGGTAGAAGATCATGTACCAGCCGAGGCCCTTCCACAGCGTGAGCCCCATCGCGCACAGCAGGATCAGCCAGGAGTCGGACAGGAACGGGATCGCCGACCGGATGATGTGGGCCTTCTGCAGCCAGGTGTTGACCAGGCCCTGGTCGCTGAGCAGCCACTGCCAGCTCAGTCCGACGACCACGCTGGAGGCGAGGACCGGGGTGTAGAAGGCGGAGCGGAAGAAGCCGATGCCGGGCAGGTTCTTCTCCACCAGTACGGCCAGCATCAGCGGGAGCAGCACCATGAGCGGGACGACGATCAGCGCGTACAGCACGCTGTTGCGGGTGGCGAGCCAGAAGTCGGAGTCGCCCAGCATCCGCGTGTAGTTGTCCAGGCCCACGAACGAGGCGGCGCCGCCGAGCGGTCTGGCGTTCGTGAACGACAGCAGGAGCGTGTTCAGGAACGGGTACAGACCGAAGACGGTGATGCCGATGATCGCCGGTGACATCCACAGCCACGGCAGCCACCAGCGGCGGTACAGCGCGGCGCCGCCCGCGTCGGCGGTGGGGCCCAGCCTGAGGGCCCGCGACAGGCGGCGTCGGCCGCTCGGTTCTCCGGGCCGGGGGTCGTGGGAGGCCACGACCCCCGGTTCCCCGGTGGGGGGAGAGAGGGTGGTCATGCTCAGCTGCCCTGCTCGATCAGCTCGTCGGCCTTGTGCTGGGCCTCGTCGAGGGCGTCCTGGGCGCTCTTCTTGCCCTGCATGGCCAGCTGTATCTGGGCCGTGATGGCGTTCAGCTCACCGGGGGTGAGGGCGATCTCGTCGGCGGTGGAGGTCTTGCGGTCACTCGCGACGATCTTGCGGGCCTCGGCGAACGGGTCGTCGCCCTCGACCGACTGGAAGAACGGGTCGTCCAGGGAGGCGGTGGTGGAGGGGAAGATGACGACGTTGGGGTCCTTGGCCCACTCCAGCTGGTTCCGCGCATCGGTCAAGAACCGCGCGAAGGACAGCGCGGTCGCCGCGTTCTTGCCGGTGGACGCGACGCCGATGTACTGCGGGGCGCCGACGGTGTGGCCCAGGTCGTCCAGCATGAAGCGGGCGACACCGGTCTTCTTGTAGACGCTGGGGTTGTTCTGCTGGATGAAGCGCAGGAAGTTGGGGTTCGTCGGGCCGTAGACCAGCTTGCCCTGGCCGTAGACGTTGGCCGGGTCCTGGGTGGAGGACAGGGAGTCCCGGGGCATGCCGCCGGCCTTGTAGAGCCTGGTCATGGCCTCGACCCACCGCACGGTCCTCGGGTCGTCGGCGAAGGTGAACTTCTTGCCGTCGGGGGACAGGATCTTGATGCCCATCTGCTGCCAGTCGGCCGGGATGCGCAGCTGCGGGTTGGCGAGGAACGCGTAGTACTTGCCGTCCGAGACCTCGGCGATCTTCTGGGCGTCCTCGAACAGACCGAGCACGGTCGTCGGAGGTTCGGCCGGATCGAGGCCCGCCTTCCTCATCAGCTCGGTGTTGAAGGTCTGCACGATGCCGCCGGAGTACCAGGGCAGGACGCTGTGCACCTTCGTCCCCGTGGAGTCGGCGTACCTGCTCGACTTCCACAGGTTGGGCACGAACGGCTCGCCGGCGTCCGGGGCCTTCTTGTCCAGGTCGAGCAGGTAGCCGTTCCTGGTGAGCGCGATCGCCGTGTTCACGTTGATGTTCACCACGTCCGGCAGCGTGCAGCCCTGCGCGTCCGCGACCAGGCGCTGGGTGAACGTGGCGTCGCCCGGGTCGTCGACCCACTTCACGGTGGTGTCCGGGTGGGCCTTCTCGAAGGCCTTGATGACGCCGTTGAAGTAGTCGCCGAAGTCCTTCTTCAGGTTCGTCGTCTGGAAGGTGATCGTGCCCTTGACGTCCCCGGTGAGCTTGCCGGAGCCGACGTTGCCCTTGTCCACCTTGCAGCCGCCGGCGGTGGCGTCCCCGCTGTCGGAGCCGCCGCCCGACAGGCCGCAGCCGGCGGCGGTGAGGGTGAGGGCGACGACGCCCACCACGCATCCGGTCAGTCTTCTCGCGCGCATGTTGCCTCCTGCGATCAGTCGGCTGCTGGTTTGAATCACCAACTTGGACTCCGATTGATGAAAAGGTGGACCAGAATTCATCGGAGGTCAATGGGGGACCGTGTTGCTTTTCGGTTCCGGGACGAGTGCGGCCCGGTACCGGCCCGCTCAGTGCCGGTGCTCGTGGTCGGGGTGGGCCGGGTCGCCCGGATGCTCGTGCCCCGGCGCGTACTCCACCCCGGCCCGCGCCCGGTCCAGCCAGTCGAAGAACGCCTGCCGGCCCCTCGCCCGCCGCAGCTCCCCCGCGACGCCGTCGCGGACCTCGTCGTACGGCAGGAAGTCCTCGGGCCCCGCCCCGCCGTACGGGTCGATGCCGCGCCGCAGCGCGTCCGCGGTGAGGAAACGGTCCGGATTGCGGTCGTAGTAGCCCCGCACGGCCTGTTCCGGCACCCTCTGCTCGGCCTCCAGCGCCGCCAGCAGGGTGCGCGCGGCGGGGGAGTGGGCGAGCGCCACCGCGATGATGCTGCCCAGGTCGGCGACCTCGGTCCCGGACACGGTGAGCGCCGGCGCCGCGTGGGGCGGCGCGAGCCCCCGCGCGGCGCAGGCCCGCCGGGCCAACTCGTCCGCCACGACCACCTGCGTCGCCCACCGCCGCCGCTGCCGCTCCGCCCGCGCCCGCCCCTCCGGTCCGCCCTCCCGGTCCCGCGCGGGGACGGCCTCCAGGACGGCGTCGACCCGGTCCCGGGAGACGGCCTCACCACCGACGAGCGCGGCGGGTCCGCCCGGGGGCGGGTGTCCCGCTCCCGTGGGCCCGTCCGGGGGCGCGGGGACGTGGTGCGCCCGGTGCGCGCTCACGGCCCCACCTCCAGTGCGACGGCCTCCGCGCTCACGGCCCCGTGCGACGGCCTCCGCGCTCACGGCCCCACCTCCAGTGGGACCGCCTCCGTATACGCCACGCACCCGTGCCAGCCGGCCTTCACCATCAGCCAGTACGACCCCGGGGGCACCGCCGAGCCGTCCACCTCGACGAAGCGCTCCGCGTGCTCCCCGGGCGCCAGGGCGAAACCCTGCAGGCCCGGTCCGACGCCCGCCCAGGTGCCCCAGGACGAGACCGCCCACAGGGCGCCGCTCACCGGGCCCCGGGTCGTGTTGCGCACGCCCACCCGGACCCGCACCCGCTCGCCCCGGCGCACCTCGACCCGGTCCACGCCCAGTTCCATCACGACCCCCGGCCCGGTCCGCCCGTCGGGTTCGCCCGGTGCCGCCTCGCCTGGCACGTCGAGCGCGACCACGTCCTCGAAGGTCTGCCCGCCGTACGTCAGCCGCGCGGCGAGCGCGTAGCGGCCGGGCACCGGGTCCGGCGGGGGCGTCACGGTGACCTCGCCGAGCGAGAAACCGCCGGGGCCGAGCGCGTACGGCAGGTGGGCGGGCTCCACGCTCCAGCCGGGCGGCCCCGCCAGGGCCACCGCCCCCGACACGGGTGCGTCGGTCAGCTCGGAGGAGACACGGACCGTCGCGGTCACCGGCCCGTCGGCGCTCATCGCGTGCGGCGAGAGGTGGACGGCCACGGGCATGTTCCCCCGGGGCGCCGGACCGGAGTTGTGCAGCCAGTACCGGGTGTGCACGGGCTGGGCGGGCTCCCGCGCGCCGACACCGGGCCCACCGGACCTCGTGGCCTGCGTGGCGCTGCCGGGCCGTGTCTCCTGGGCCGCGGCGACCGGCGTGGCCAGCAGCGTGGCCACCTCGAACCCCGCCAGGTCCAGCTCCAACGCCCCGTCGGCGCCGGGGTCCAGAGCCTCGCCGGGCCGTTCCAGGACGTCCGCCCGGCCGCCCCCGGCCCACGCCCTCGGCCCCGTCACCCGCGCCCGCACCGGCCGCCCGTCCACCTCGTGCGCCCGTACGACGACCCCCCGCGCCGGGTCCGCCGGCGCCGTACCGCCCCGGGCCAGCGGCGACCCGGCCGGCTTCAACGCGTCCAGCAGTACCCGGCCTTCGGGTTCCAGGGCCAGCAGGGCCACCGTCCTCGGCAGGCCGGCCGGCGCTCCGGCGGGCTCCCGCAGCCGGGCCGTGAGCGGGTGGTCGGGCTCCCGCAGCCGCCCGGTGAACGGATGGTTGAAGGCGTGCCCCGCGCGCGGCCAGCCCAGGTCGCGCCAGTCGCCCTCGCCCGCGACGACCGCGTACGCGAAGGTGTGCGACCAGCGCTGGAGCTGGAAGCCGGAGCCGTCGGGGGCGGTGCGGCGCGGCGGATCGACCCAGATGCCGGAGGGCCAGCCCGTGCAGGAGCGCATCAACGACATGTACAGGTCGCCCGAGGTGGTGACGACACACCCCGGCGTGCCCCGGTTGAGGACCGCGAAGCCCCGCCCGTCCCAGGCGTCACCCGGCGGCAGCGCCTCGCCGCCGCCGGCCGCCGTGGCCCGTACGGGCGCGGCGTCCAGGTCGGCGACGAGCGCGTCCACGGCCTTGGCGTCGTCCTCGGGGCGGGCCCCCGCCACCACCAGCAGCGGCAGCCGCTCCAGGTCGCGCAGATCGGCGCCCGGCACCCACTCCTCGCGCAGGGAGGCGCGGGGCGCCACCCACACCGACGCCAGGCCGTCCGCGGCCAGCTGCCGGCGCAGTTCGCGGGCGGCGGCCGGATCCCAGCCGAGGGCCTCGGCGACCAGGGGGTTGCGCTCGGGTCCGCCGACCGCGATGCGGAGGTCCGGCAGGTTGGAGTCGACCTCCAGATCGCCGTAGCGGGGGCCGCCCGCGATCGTCGAGGTGGCCGTGACACCCGTGCGCACCAGGGCCGCCGCGAGCGGGCCGCCCAGTTCACCGGCGCTGTCCCAGTCGCCGAAGATCAGCTCGGCGACGCCGATGGACCGGTGGCCCAGCAGGGCGCCGGTGTCGTCGTGGACGGCGACCCGGGCCGTGGACCCCAGCCCGAACCAGGTGTTCGCGGGGTTGTCCAGGGTCCACGGGAACCGCTCGCTGTCCACGTCCACGAAGCCGAAGCCACGCCCGATCACCGCGTCCGCGACCTCGTGCACCGGCAGCCCGCCGCGCACGTCGGAGGGCCAGCGCACCCGGATCAGCCGGTCGGCGCCGTCATAGCCGTCGACGGTCGTCGTCACGTCCAGCCGGTCGACGCCCGCCCAGAGCGTGAGCCGCTGGGTGTAGCGGAACAGGCCCAGGTCGGCGCGGACGGTGATGCGGGAGCCGGCCGCCGAGTGCTCGACATCGATGTCAGCCGGCACGTCCCGGCTGCGGGCGGCGGTGGTGCCGGTCGGCGTGAGGTGCCAGGGACCCTCGCCGAAGCGCGGGTGTCTCGGGTACTCCTCCTGCACGACCAGCTCGTTGCCGATGTCCCCGGCGCGCAGCAGCTCCCGGCCGCGCTCGCCGTCGGCCCCCGCCTCGGCGAGCGCCCGCAGACCGCTGACGCCGCCGCCTCGCGCGGGGTCGACGGTCACCTCGTAGAACTCGTTGCGGATCGTCAAGCCCTCGCCGGCCGTCCAGCCGGCCACCGAACCCTCCGCCAATGTCAGCGCCTTGAGGCCCATGCCGGGCACTTCCGGCACGACGACCGTGAGTTCGCCGTCCTCGGTCACGGCCGGCAGCGGCAGTCCGGTGTGGTCCAGCGGGACGCGGCCGGGGTCGGCGACGGTCAGCACGTCCCGGCGCCGCCAGGTCGCGGGGTTGAAGGCGACCAGGTCGGCGCCGTCGCCGGGAAGGGGCACGACGCGGTCGGCGAGGGCCCGGGTCGCGTCGGCGTGCACCTCCGCGGCCAGGTCGTACAGTTCCCGCCAGCCGGTGAGCAGGTCGATGTACACCTGGTCGGACTCGGAGCCGGTGATGGCGTCGTGGTGGGCGCCGTAGACCAGCTGCCGCCACGCCTTGTCGAGGGCCGCGTCCGGGTAGGGGTGCCCGGTGGCGAGGGAGGCGAGGGTCGCCCAGGCCTCGGCGTCGGCCAGCAGCGCCTCGCCGTACCGCTGGGCCTGCTTGGTGTCGATGTAGGAGACGTCCTTGCCGGTGTACACCGGGTTCATGTCCCGGGTCTGCGGGGACGCCGTGCGCCCCTCCCGCTCCAGCTCGGCCCGTACGGCGGCGAAGAAGTCCCGGGGGACACCGCTGACGAACCGGGGCCAGACATATCGCTCGTTCCAGTCCCGGTGGATGCCCATCACCCAGCGGCACGGCGGGGCGTAGTCGCCGCCGACCGGCAGCAGGACGTTCCGGGTGAGCGCGACCTTCCTCAGGCCCCGGAAGAGCTTGAGCGCGGCGGCCTCGGCCTCGGGGAGCGTGGGCGCGTTGTCGATGGCCCAGCCGGCGCCGTAGTGGTTGACCATGTACGCGGTCAGCAGGCCGCGCCCGCTCGGGGCGATCCAGCTGAACTCGGCCGGGAACTGCATCCGCTCCGGATCGCGCGGCTCCTCGCCGAACACCGACAGGGTCGGCCCCCACTGGTGGTACGGACCGCGCGCCCAGGAACTCGACGTGAGCCCCGCGTCCGCCATCAGCCCCGGGAACTGCGGGTCGTGCCCGAACGCGTCCAGCTGCCAGGCGGTCTCCGGCGCGGCCCCCATGATCCCGCGCTGGAAGCCGTCGCCGTACAGGGCGTTGCGTACGGTCGCCTCGGCGCCGGTGAGGTTGGTGTTGGGCTCGTTGTAGGTGCCGCCCATGATCTCGACGCGGCCGGTGCGGATCAGCTGCCGCAGGAAGGCCCGCTCCTCGGGGAAGGAGTCCCAGTAGGGCTTGAGGTAGTCCACCTCGGCGAGCACGAAGGTGTACGCGGGGTCGCGCCGGGCCAGGTCGCAGTGGGCCCGCACCAGGCTCATGCCGCTCTGCCCGCGCGAGTCGAAGGTCCGGGCGGGCAGGCCCGTGACGGCCGGGTCGTCGGCGACGTCCCAGGTCTCGGTGTAGGCGGCCTGGGTGTTCCACCAGACGGGGTCGTAGTGGAAGTGGCTGACCATGAACATGGTCCAGCCGGGCTCGGCGGCCGTGAACCCGGCCGTCCGCCGGGCGACGTCGTCCCCGTCGGCGGCGGTGACGGTGATCTCGCGACGGTCGCCGGCCGCGAGGCCGTCGGCGGCCACGGGTATCTCGGCGCGTACGGTCCCGTCCTCGCCGACCACGACGACGCTCTCCCCGGCGGCGCGGACGTCGGGACCCTCCACGCTCAGCCGGACCGGCCGGCCCGGGGTGTGCCCGACCTCCACGGCGACCACCTGGAGCGGCTGGTCCTCCGTCCCGACGTAGAGCTCGGTCGACTCGGCAGAGATGACGCGCATGAGGCTCCTACGAGTGCTCGGCGGAGCCTCATCCTGGCAGCGCAGGGTGGTTCAATCAACCATGCGTCGGAATATTGGTTGATTCATCCATGCAGGGTCGGACGGGTCGCGCGGTCCGCCCCCGACGGTTCAGCGTGGGCGCCGGGACTTCACCGCGTGCGCCCCCGCGATGTGGTCGGTCAGGGCCAGCGAGGCGCTCGCCCGCTGGTAGGAGAGCTGGGCGACACGGACGTACAGGCAGTCGATGAGCATGAGCACCGAGTGGCGGGCGCCGATGCTGCCGGTGCGGAAGCTGGTCTCCGAGGAGGAGGGGATCAGCCGGATGTCGGCGGCGCGGGCCAGCGGCGAGCGCGGGTCGGCGGTCAGCGCGACGGTGGTGGCGCCGCGCTCCCTGGCCAGCTCGAACGGCTCGATGGCCTCACGGGTGGCGCCGGAGTGGGAGATGCCGATCGCCACGTCCGCGGGGGTGAGCAGGGCGGCGGAGGTGGTCGCTGCGTGCACCTCGGTCCAGCCGCGCACCGCGCATCCGATGCGGAACAGCCGGGTCTCCGTCTCCTGGGCGACCGCGCCGCTGCCGCCGACGCCGTACACGTCCACGCGCCGGGCGCGGGCCACGGCCTGCGCGGCGCGCTCGACGGAGTCCAGGTCGATCCGGTCGATGGTCTGCTGGACGGCCCGCAGGTCGGCGGTGCCGACCACCTGGACGACCCGCTCCAGGCTGTCGTCGGGGGAGATGTCCGGACCGATCTCCGCACTGCCCCACTCCGAGGACTCGCCCCGGCCCCGCTCCTGGGCCAGCTCGATCAGCAGGTGCTGGTACGAGTCGAGGCCGATGGCGCGGCAGAACCGGGTCACGGTGGCCTGGGAGGTGCCGGTACGGCGGCCCAGCTCCGCGGCCGAGCAGTGGGTGACGGCGGCCGGATCCTCCAGGATCAGCTCGCCGACCTTCCGCAGGGAGCCGGCCAGCCGGGGCAGCTCGGTGCGGATCAGGGTCGTGACATCGGTCGAGGGCATGCACAGAAGGTATCAGCCACCCGTTGACGCGACGGCTGAATATCAGGACCGGAACTTCGCGCCCGAGTGGGTGCGTGAACTGCGCCATTGCCCCGGACGCCGGGCCTGTGATTCAGTGATTCACTGAATGGTAAGTATGAGGTGGTTCAATCCATCAGTGGGGAGTCCCAGGTGTCCGACGAGTCCACGCACGAGTCCGCGACCGAGCCCGTGGCCGAGTCCGCGACCGAGCCCGTGGCCGAGCCGGTGGGCGCCGACCGCTTCGCGCGCGAGGGCCTGGCCGTCCTGAACCGCCTCGCCGATTCCGCCCGCGCCGACGTGAGCGCCGCCGCCACGCTGATCGCCGACTGCGTCCGCGCGGACGGCGTCGTCCAGGCCTTCGGCACCGGCCACTCCCAGGCCATGGTCCTCGAACTCGCCGGTCGCGCCGGGGGCCTCGTGCCCACCAACCGGATCCAGATGGCCGACCTCGTCCTCTTCGGCGGCGACCACCCCAGCGGTCTCGACGACCCGCTCCTCGAACGCGAGCCCGGCATAGCGGTCCGCCTCTACGAACTGGCCGACCCCCGCCCCCAGGACCTCTTCGTCATCGTCTCCAACTCCGGCGTCAACAACGTCATCGTCGAGATGGCCCTGCACGCCAAGGAGCGCGGCCACCGCCTCCTCGCCCTCACCTCCCTCGCCCACACCCACGCCGTCCCCGCCACCCACCCGAGCGGCAGGAAACTCGTCGACCTCGCCGACGTCGTCCTCGACAACGCGGCCCCGCGCGGCGACGCCCTGCTGGAGCTGCCCGGCGGCGGCGCCGTCTGCGCCCTCTCCACCCTGACCGGCGTCATGCTCGTGCAGATGACGGTCGCCGAGGCGGCCGCCCGGCTCCTCGCCACCGGCGACCGCCCCCCGGTCTACGTCTCCGCCAACGTGCCCGGCGGTTTCGAGAGCAACCTGGAGCTGGAGCGGCGGTACGCCGGACGGATCCGGCGCACCGCCGGGTGAACACCCGCCAGGGCACCGGGACGGGCGTCAGCGCGACCGCCGGGGGACAGGCGCGGTCGGCAGCGGTGCCCCGGTGGTGCCGGACGTGGTGTCGACGCCCCGTCCCGGTGACAGGCCGAGGCCGTACGCCTGACCGGAGACCAGGAACGTCGGCTCGGTGTCGTGGCTCGCCGTGTCGATCGGAGTGACGGTCGAACCGGGGCATGGGCCCTCACCGGCCGCCCGCCTCGCCGTGACCGTCTTCGAGAGGTTCCTGCCGGAGGCCCCCACCCGGAGCGACCGCCCCTTGGCCCGGTGCCCGCCGACTGCGTCACCGCGGGTGAGTGGAGGCGCGAACCGTGACTCGTGTTGCTGATGCCCGTATCCTCGTCAATGCCAGATATTTCCGATAAGCGGATTGTCCAGTGCGCGAGTGAGGCCAGCGTGGTGCGGTCCGACGGCGAGCCGATACTCACGGGACGTGCGACAGACGGCACGGGCTCCTCCCTTTTTCGTGACCGGGGCCCCGTCCTGTCCCGTGAGCGGTTTCTGCAGGGTGAGTCGCCGGCGACCGGTGTCCGGGCGTCGATCCTCAGCTCCTGGCAGCGGTGCCGGTCCCTCGGGCTGTCGCCGGACCGGTCCGACCTCCCTTTCCGGGACGACTTCGACCGGGACGACCGGATCGCCCGCGCGGCCGTGCCCGTCCTCGACCGGCTGGAGTCCAAGTTCGCCGGCAGCGCCATGAACATCTCCGTCGCCGACGCGAACGGCACCGTCCTGCTGCGCCGCTTCGGAGAGGCCTCCCTGGCCAGAGGGCTCCCGGACATCCAGACCGTCCCCGGCTTCGTCTTCGCCGAACAGTTCGCCGGCACCAACGGCATCGGCCTCGCCCTGGCCGAACGGCGGCTCATCCGGGTCTACGGCGCCGAGCACTTCGCCGACCGCTCCCAGGCCAGCGCCTGCCGCGCGCTCCCGGTGCGCGACCCGCTCAGCGGCCGTATCGAGGGCGTCCTGTGTTTCGGATATCCGCGCGCCTTCGAGCACCCGGCGCTGGACGGTGTGATCCGCAAGGCGGCCGCGGCCATCGAACGGCGGCTGCTGGGGCAGAGTTCCGTGCGCGCACGTTCCCTGCTGCGGGCGTACCTGGACGCCGGGACCGAGCCGGGCGCGCGCCGGGGGCACAGCGTCGGCGTCGAGGAACTGGTCCGCGGGCTGCGCCCCGCCGACCGGGCCACCCTCCTGGAGAAGGCCGCCGAGCTGATCTCCCGCGCGCAGCGGGCCGCCGTCGACGTACCCCTGACGAACGGCCTCCGGGTCACCCTCGTCAGCCGCCCGATGACCAGCGCCTCCGGAGTGGAGGGCATCGTCGTCGAGGCGGTCCTGCCCGGGGCCTCACGGCACGAGGCCCTCGCCACCCCACGCCGGACCGAACCGGTGCCGAGCCGCCTGCCCGCCGAGCCCGCGCGGTCCGTCGAACCCACCGGCGCCGCCACGGTCCGGCGCCTCCACGGCTCCCCCCTCGCCGGGACGCCCGGCCCGCTCACCGCCGTCCCCGCCCCCGGCCACCCGCACACCCCCGCACCACCACCGGCCGGGTTCGCCGCGGCCGTCGACCTCGTCGCCCCCGACGACATCACGACCGACGAACTCACCGCCGACGGCGCCCCCGCCCCCGACAGGGGACTCCTGCTGGTGGGGGAGCCCCACGTCGGCACCTACGCCCTGGCCGCCCGCCGCCGGCTGGAGCTGCTGTCCGAGGCCAGCACCCGTATCGGAACCACCCTGGACGTGCGTCGCACCGCCCAGGAGCTCGCCGAGACGGCGGTCCCGCGCCTCGCCGACTACGTCACCATCGACCTCGCCGAGCCCGTGCTGCGCGGCGAGGAGGCAGCGGACCCGCGCGACGACCTGCGCCGCACGGTGGTCCACGGCATCCGCGACGACCTCCCCTTCAGCCCGGTCGGCAAACAGGTCGACTACGGCCCCACCGTCCCGCAGCTGCGCTCCCTGACCAGGGGGGAAGCGGTGCTGGAGCCGGACCTGAAGGCGGCCGCGGGCTGGCTCGCACAGGACCCCGAGCACACCGACAGCCTGCTGAGCCACGTCCACTCCCTCATCGCGGTCCCCCTGGTCGCCCGGGGCGTCGTCCTGGGCGTCGCCGCCTTCTACCGCGCCCAGGACCCCGCCCCCTTCGGCGACGACGACCGCTCGCTGGCCCAGGAACTCGCCACCCGCGCCGCCCTGTCCATCGACAACGCCCGCCGCTACACCCGCGAACGCACCATGGTCCTCGCCCTGCAGCGCAGCCTCCTCCCGCAGGGGCTCCCCGACCAGGACACCGTCGAGGTCGCCCACCGCTACCTGCCCGCCGAATCCGACGTCGGCGGCGACTGGTACGACGTCATCCCGCTCTCCGGCACCCGCATCGGACTCTTCGTCGGCGACGTCGTCGGCCACGGCATGCTCTCCGCCGCGACCATGGGCCGGGTCCGCACGGCGGCCCGCAGCTTCGCCGAACTCGACTTCCCCCCGGACGAGGTCCTCACCCACCTCGACAACCTCGTGGGCCGACTGGACCGGGAGGACCCCGTCTCCGACGGCGGCGGCATCATCGGGGCGACCTGTCTCTACGCCGTCTACGACCCGACCTCGCAGATGTGCAGCCTGGCCCGCGCCGGCCACCCGCCGCCCGCCCTGGTCGGCCCCGACGGCACCGTGTCGTTCCCCGAACTGCCCGCCGGACCTCCCCTCGGCCTCGGAGGGCTGCCCTTCGAAGCCGTCGACATCCACCTGCCCGAAGGCAGTCAGCTCGTCCTCTACACCGACGGCCTCATCGAGGACCGCGACCGTGACGTCGACGTGGTCCTCGACCAGCTGCGCGGGGCGCTGGCCCACACCGAGCGCACCCCGGAGGAGACCTGCCGGGTCGTCCTGGACACCGTGGCACCCGCCCATCCGGGCGACGACATCGCCCTGCTCGTCGCCCGCACCCACGCCTTCGACCCGGGGCGGATCGCCACCTGGGAGCTGCCCGCCGACCCGGCCCGCGTCAGCGAGGTGCGCGCCGCCGCCCAACGCCAGATGGCCGAGTGGGGCCTCGACGAAGCCGCGTTCGCCGCCGAACTGATGCTCAGCGAGCTGGTCACCAACGCGATCCGCCACGGCGCCGGACCCATCCGGGTACGACTGCTCCGCGACCGCTCCCTGATCTGCGAGGTCTCCGACACCAGCAGCACCGCTCCACATCTGCGCCGGGCGGCCACCACCGACGAGGGCGGCCGGGGTCTGTTCCTCGTCGCCCAGCTGTCCCAGAGCTGGGGCACGCGCTACACCCCGGAGGGCAAGGTCATCTGGGCCCAGTGCGGGCTCGACGGCGGCTGACGCGACCGACGTCGACCGGTGCTCAAATGCCGCGAAGGAAGCGATATCGGTGGTTAGTATCGCTGGCGCAAGCAGAAGCCGGAAGAACTCGCCAGGCCGACCCCCGGAGCTGTCCGTGCACGACGCTCACGACACCTCTGCGCAGCCGGTCCCGCCCGGCGGGCCCGAACCACTGGTCCGCGTCCGGGGCCTCACCAAGCGCTTCGGCGCCACCCTCGCCCTGGCCGGCGTCGACCTCGACGTGCACGCCGGCAGCGTCCTCGCGCTCCTCGGCCCCAACGGAGCCGGAAAGTCCACCCTCATCAAGATCCTCGCCGGCGTCCACCGAGCCGACGCGGGCCAGGTCACCGTGGACGGACAGCCGCTCGCGAGCCGCACCGCCTCCCCCCACCTCGCCTTCATCCACCAGGACCTCGGCCTCGTCGAGTGGATGACGGTCGCCGAGAACATCGCCCTGAGCACCGGATACGCGCGCCGCGCCGGACTGATCTCCTGGCGACGCACCCGGGAGGGCTGCACCGAGGCGCTCGCCCTCGTCGGCGGACACCTCGACCCCGACGCGCCGATCGCCCGGCTCGCCCCCGCCGAGCGGTCCCTGGTCGCCATCGCCCGCGCCCTGGCCACCCGGGCGAAGCTCATCGTCCTCGACGAACCGACCGCCCGCCTGCCCGCCGCGGACTGCGCCCGCCTCTTCGGCATCCTGCACACCCTGCGCGACCGGGGCCACGGCATCCTCTACGTCAGCCACCGCCTCGACGAGGTCTACGAGGTCGCCGACACCTTCGCCGTCCTGCGCGACGGCCGCCTCGTCAGCCACGGTTCGACGGCGGACCACAGCCCCCTGCGCCTGGTGCGCGAGATCACCGGCGAGGAACCGGCCGCCCACCGTCCCGCACCTGCCCGGGCCCACCCGCGCCGTGCCTGCGCCCCGGGCGCCCCGCCGGTCCTGGCCCTCGACGGCGTGAGGACCCCCGGTGCGGGGCCGGTCGACCTGGAGCTGAGAGCGGGAGAGGCCCTCGGCCTGGTCGGTCTGTCGGGTGCCGGGCACATGGACCTCGGCCGGGCCCTCGCCGGCGCCCGGCCCCTCCTCGGGGGACAGGTCCTCCTCGACGGCGGCCCCTACCGCCCCCGCACCGTCGCCGACGCCGTCCGACGCGGGGTCGCCCTCGTCCCCGGCGACCGGCAGCGCGAGGGCTGGCTCCCCGGACTGACCGTGCGGGAGAACCTGCTGGCCAACCCCCGCGCCGGAGACGGGCCGGCGCCCCGCTGGATCGGCCCCCGCCGTGAACGCGCCACGGCCGCCGCGCTCGTCGAACGGTTCTCGGTGCGGCCGCGCGACACCGAGGCCCCCATCGCCGTCCTGTCCGGCGGGAACCAGCAGAAGGTCATGATCGGCCGCTGGCTGCGGACCGGTCTGCGCCTGCTGATCCTGGAGGAACCCACGGCGAGCGTGGACATCGGCGCCAAGGCGGCCGTCCACCGGCTGCTCGCCGAGGCACAGGCCGACGGCCTCGCGGTCCTCCTCATCTCCACCGACTTCGAGGAGGTGGCGGGCGTGTGCGAGCGGGCCCTGGTCCTCGTCCGCGGAGCCGTGACCGCCGAACTGACCGGGGCGGCCCTCACGGTCGCGGCCCTCACCCGGGCCGCCTCGGCCATGCCCCCCGCCGGAACCGCGACGGCCCCATGACCGCCCCGCCCTCCCCGTCCGCACCGCGCCCCCGCCGCCCGCCCACGCCGAGGGGGCCCGCCCCCGGCACCCGTACGGGCGGGCAACTCGTCGGCGCCTACGGCCTCCTGGGCCTGACCGCCCTGCTCGTCCTGTTCTTCTCCCTGACCCTGCCGCGCACCTTCCCCACCCTGGACACCGTCGACTCGATCCTCTCCACCCAGTCGATCCCGGCCGTCCTCGCGCTGGCCGCCATGGTCCCCATCGTGACCGGCGCGTTCGACCTGTCCATCGGCTACGGTCTCGGCCTGGCGCACGTCATGGTGCTGTACCTGATCGTCGACGCCGGCTGGCCCTGGCCGCTCGCCTGCCTCGCCGTGACCGTCGGCGGGACGGTCGTGGGCGTCCTCAACGGCGTCATCGTCGAGTTCGGCCGCATCGACTCCTTCATCGCCACCCTCGGGACCGGCAGCATGATGTACGCCGTGACCGGCTGGGTCACCGACGGCAGCCGGATCGTCCCCGGCCCCCAGGGCCTCCCGCCCGCCTTCACCGACCTCTACACCTCCACGTTCCTCGGCCTCCCGGTCCCCGCCTTCTACGTGCTGGGGCTCACCGTCGTCCTCTGGCTGGTGCTGGAACGGCTCCCGGTCGGCCGCTACCTGTACGTCGTCGGGTCCAACCCGCGCGCCGCCGACCTCGTCGGCATCCCCGTCCGCAGGTACACCGTCTGCGCCTTCGCCGCGTCCGGCCTGATCGTCGGCCTCGCCGGGGTACTGCTCGCGGCCCAGCAGCAGATCGGCAATCCGAGCGTCGGCCTCGACTACCTGCTGCCCGCCTTCGTCGGCGCCCTCCTCGGCTCCACCGCGATCAGACCCGGCCGTCCCAACGCCCTGGGCACCCTCGTCGCCGTCACCGTCCTCGCCGTCGGCCTCACCGGCATCGCCCAGATGGGCGCCGACTTCTGGACGGTGCCCCTGTTCCACGGCGGCACCCTGCTCCTCGCCGTCGGCCTCGCCGGATACGCCGCCCGCCGCCGCATGCACACCGGCGTCCTCGCGGCCCGCGACGCACCCGTCGACCCGGCGGAACCGCCGCCGGGCGGTATCCCATGACTCCGGTCGCGCGCCCCGCCGCACCCCCGCCGCCCCCCGGCCGCGCCCTCCCGCTCGTCCCCTCGCGAGGAGCCCTCGTGCACCACAGAAGCAAGACCGCCGCCGGTGCCCGCGGAGCCCGGTGCGCGGCCACCGCGCTGCTGACGGTGACGACCGTCCTGCTCGCCGGCTGCGAACGCGGATCGTCGAGCGATCCGGAGACCTCCGCCTCGGGCCCCAACGGCTGCCCGAAGGTCCATGCCGAGGCCCGGGCCGCCGTCGGCCGGGCGGAGCGGACCGACATCCCCTGGAACGGCCCGACCTCCGGCCCCGAGGCCGTGAGCGGCAGAACCATCGTGTACGTCGCCCAGACCATGACCAACCCCGGAGTCGCGGGTGCCGCCGACGGCGTCCGGCAAGCCGCGCGGGTCATCGGCTGGAACGTCCGGGTCATCGACGGCGGTGGCACCCCCGCCGGTATCCAGGCGGCGATGAGCGAGGCGGTGACGCTGCGCCCCTCGGGCATCGTCGTCGGCGGCTTCGACCCCGGCGCGACCTCGCGGCAGATCGCCCGTGCCGAGCGGGCGGGCATCCCCGTCATCGGCTGGCACGCGGTCGCCGCACCCGGCCCCAGCAGGCGCCCCGCCCTCTTCACCAACATCACCACCCAGGTGGAGGATGTCGCCAGGATCAGCGCGCAGTGGGTCGTCTCGACCTCCGACGGCGACGCCGGGGTCGTGATCCTCACCGACGCCTCCATCCCCTTCGCCAAGAACAAGTCCGACCTGATCAGAGCCGAACTCGCCACCTGCGCGGGCGTGAAGCTCCTGTCGTACGTGAACATCCCGATCCCCGACGCGAGCAGCCGCACCCCCCGCGAGGTGGCCTCGCTCCTGTCCCGCTTCCAGGACCGGTGGACCCACTCCGTCGCCATCAACGACCTGTACTTCGCCGACGCCGCGCCCGCCTTCCGCGCGGCCGGCAAGGACGGCTCGGGTCCGCCCTTCAACATCGGCGCCGGGGACGGCGACCCCTCCGCCTTCCAGCGCGTCGACAGCGGCCAGTACCAGGCGGCCACCGTCCCCGAACCGCTCACCCTGCAGGGCTGGCAGATCGTCGACGAGTTCAACCGCGCCTTCTCGGGCCGCCCGGCCAGCGGCTATGTGGCTCCCGTCCACATCAGCACGGCTGACAACAGCGAAGGTGCCACGAGCTGGGACCCGTCGGGCTACCGGGAGGGGTACCGGAAGATCTGGGGCAGGTGACCGCGCCACCTCGTCCGCGCGTGCGCCCGACGGCCCACGCCGGGTGCGGCCGCGGTGCCGGCTGCCGCCGCCGCGGTGGTCACAGACGCAGGACGATCAGTGCCGTGTCGTCAGTGTTGCCGGAGGGCGGGAGGAGATCCGCCAGCAGGGCGTCGGCCAGGGTCTCGGGGTCGTGCTCGCGGTGGTGGGTCAGGGAGTCGGCGAGGCGCCGCAGGCCCGTGTCGATGTCCTCGGTGCGGCGCTCGATCAGCCCGTCCGTGTAGAGGACCAGGGTGGAGTCCTCGACGAAGGACGTGCGGGCCTCGGGCCGGGCGGCGTGGGTGGGCCGGGCGGCGAGCGGCGGGTCGGTGGCGTGGTCGAGGAAGGTGACGGTGCCGTCGGGGTGCATGAGGGCGGGCGGGGGGTGGCCCGCGCAGCTGTAGGTGATGGTGTGGCTGTCCCAGTCGATGAAGGTCGTCACCACGGTGGTCGACTCGGCGCCCTCGACGGAGCGGGCGTAGAGGTCGAGGGCCTCCAGCGCCTGCGCCGGACCGTCGGAGAGACGGGTGGCCCCGCTCAGGGCGCTGCGCAGCTGCCCCATGGCGCAGGCGGCGGCCAGACCGTGGCCGACGACGTCCCCCACGGCCACCGCGAGACCCTCCCCGGGCAGGCCGACCAGGTCGTACCAGTCGCCGCACACGTTCAGCGCGCCGATGGCCGGCCGGTACCGTACGGCCGCGTCGTGCTGTCCGGTCGGGCCGGGCGGGGGCAGCATCGCGGCCTGCAGGGCCAGGGCCACCTCGCGTTCGTGGGCGTGGGCCGTGCGCAGCCGTTCGTTGACCTCCTGCAGTTCCCGGGCGCGGGTGTACAGCTCGGCCTCCAGCACCTGGGCCCGGCCGGCGCCTCCGGGGCCGCCGCGGGCGCGGAGGAGTTCGGTGACCTCCTCCACCCGGTGGACGATCAGGGCCACCTTCCCGTCGGGGCCGATCACGGGTGCGTTGACCGGACTCCAGTAGTGCTCCTGCCAGGAGCCGGGGCGCTCGGCGTCCTCGATGTCGTAGCGGAGCAGCGCCATCGTGTCGCGCTCGCCGGTGACCACCGCGCGCAGCATCGACTCGCGGGTCTCCCGCATGCCGGCCGCGGCCGGTTCGTTCGGGTTCTCGGGGAAGACGTCGAAGATGTAGCGGCCCAGCAGCTGCTCGCGGGAGCGCCCGGCGAGCCGCAGGAAGTCGTCGTTGGCGTCGACGTACACGAGATCGGGGGTGAGCAGCGCCACCATGCCGGGCAGGGCCCGGAAGACCTCCGCATAGTCGATATGCGGTTCCCTCATGTGCAGCCTGCCTTGGCGCCGAGCGTCGGTGTGCCGTTCCACGATAGGCGTGAACGGGCCACGGGACCCGGCAGATCCGCAGCATCGCCGACATGCTTCGGCCGCTCCCGCCACGCGGGACGTCCCACGTCTCTCCCGCACCACCACGTCCCGGCCGCCCCCGGGCCGCTGACCAGCCACGCGCATCCGATCGGGTGGGAAGGACCGAAAGAGTGAAGCCCGGAAAGAGCGCTTGATCCGCCCTCTCCGGTCTGCTCCACTCTTTCGCGCTCTTCTTCGGGCCCTTCTACGCCGTTCCGCACCACGTCGGACCGCGCCCGTCAGACCGCGCCCGTCGGACGGTGACCGTCGGACCGTGCCCGTCGGACGGTGTCCTGGGTCAGAAGATGCCCGGGCCGGGGGTCAGGATCCCGCACGGGTCGTAGCGCTGCTTCCACTCGGAGAACCGTGGCCACATCGAGCCGTAGTGCGCCCGCCAGTCGGCCGCGGTGAACGCGCACGCGCCGTGCGGGTAGCGCACCCCGCCCACGGCCGCCGCGTCCTGGTAGAAGCGGTAGTTGCGGTCCATCATCCGTGCCGCGAAGTCGGGGTCGGGGCCGGAGCGCGCGGCGTCGGTCAGCACGCTGACCAGCCAGACCCAGGGCCCGCCCGCATCGCTGGGCAGCCGCAGCAGCGGTCGGCGGTAGCTCGAACGCAGCATCGGGAAGATCAGCCCGAAGCCGGTCGGGCCCAGGTCCTGCGCGGTCAGCGACGAGAACACCGACGCGACGTACTCCTCGACGGCGTCGTCCGGCAGGAACAGGTCCGACCAGGGCTTGACCTTCGCGTCCCAGTCCAGGTTCGCCGCGAAGGAGTCGTACATGGTGGTGACCAAGGAGATGTAGTCGAGGTAGGGGGAGTCCTCGAAGGCCGCCGTGGCCGCGGCGGGGCTGAGACCGCGCAGCAGGTGGGACGTGTCGGGTGCGTCCCCGGGGTTGTGGAAGACGGTGGCCCACAGTGTCAGGGGCTGCGCGGTGCCCGGCTGGGGGATGCTGCCGAGGGAGTCGAACTCGCCCCGGTTCGCCAGGACGCGGACGTCCCGGAAGAACGTCGGGATGTCCTGGTACCCGATCCGGTACGTGCGGGCCAGCCGTTTGGCCGGCACGAGGTCGACGGTGGCCCGTGTGATCACTCCGCACTGGCCGAGCCCGGCGAGCGCCGCCTCGAACAGGTCGGTGTCCTGCGTGCCGGAGCACCACCGCAGCCGGCCGTCGCCCGTGACCACCTGCAGCCGATCGGCGTGGTCGACCTGGGCGCCGGCCCGGTAGGCCGACATCATCCCGATGCCGCCCATGGACAGGGTCCCGCCGACCGTCGTGCCCAGGTAGCTGGTGACCGACGCCGGGGTGAGGCCCCGCTCGTACGCGGCCTCGATCAGGTCCTGCCACAGCACACCGGCGTCGACGTCGGCGCCGTCCGTGCCGATGGAGTGGATGGTGTCCAGCGACCGCATCTCGATGACCAGGCCACCGCTCACGAGCGGCTGGCCGAACATGGCGTGGTGCGCGCCGGCCGGCGCGACCTCGATGCCGTGGTCGGCGCAGAAGCCGACCATCTTACGGATGTCCTGCACGGAACCCGGCCGGAGTACCGCGCACGGTCTGAGGAACACGATGTTGCCCTGGTCGTGCGCATTGGCCGCGAGGGACGCGGCGTCGAAGACGAGGGTGCCGTCGAGCGGGGGCACGGTGGCGAACGCGGAGTTCTCCGCTGCCGCCGCCTCGGGCACCCACTGCCGGGCGATCAGGTCGAAGCCGGCCACGAGGGCCACCGTCCCGGCTCCGAACCGAGCCAGGAACTGACGCCTATTGAGGGCACTGTGTTCTTTGTGCGACATGACAGCCTCCGTGATGTCGACGCGGCGGATCGTCGGCACGCCCGCCGCGGGTTCGTCGTCCTTTTCTCGGAGCGGAATCAGCCGGGCGAGCCGTGCCGGCCGGCGGCCGGGCACCGCGGTGCGTGCCGCGACCCGAGCCCGGAGCCGGGCCGGCGCTCCCCACGCACAGCGATCTCCCCCTGACGTTCCGCTTACCGCCCATCATGACTTCCGGGGGCTTTCCGCGCGACGGTCCGGATCATCAACCGCGGTCCGAGGCCAGGCAGGTGGACGACTACACGAGTCAACGCCGTCCGGGGGTACGGCAGTCGTCTGCGGCAATGCGGCTTGTGCCCGTGTTCAACACATTCCGGTTGGGCTCAACTGCCGGGACAAGTGCCCTGGTTGACGCCTCGTCATCAGCTTGAGTGATGATACGATCACGGCACTTACCGAGTGGACGGATGGGTGCAAAAGGAGCATCCGTCGTCCTTGGTGAATTCCTCGTGGCAACCCTGGAATGGCTGACCTTCGGTATGTGTGAATTGACAGGAATTCAGTAGCTGGCTATCGGCCGCCTGAAGAGGGTCTCATGACGCAATACATACAAAACTCGGCGCTGTGGGCACTCCTTGTCGTAACCCTTGTCGCCGCCATCCTCATCGTTCGTCAGCGACGGGCGGCGCGGACATTACGGCAGGAGATCGCAGGGCTCAAGAACCACTACGGTGAGCTGGAGAGCCAATACACGGAGTCCGTCCGCACGGCCCAGCAGGAAGCCGAAGGCGAGACGAGGACCGCGCTGAAGTCCGCCATGCGGACCCTGCAGGGCCTCGCCGCCGAACAGCAGCGCATCATCTCCGGACTGCAGCGCAAGTACGGTGACTCCGTCATGCTCCAGGACCTCCTGGAGATCGACCACATGAACGCGCAGTTCGGCCGACGGGCCCAGTCCATCGCCGTCCTGTGCGAGGGCTGGCTCGGCCGGCACCGCGACGTCGCCTCGGTCTACGACGTGGTCCGCAGCGCCCAGGGCAGGATCCGCCACTTCCAGCGGGCGCACATCCTGTCCAAGGTCGACTTCGGTGTCACCAGCCGGGCCGTCGAACCGGTGGCACTGGCCCTCGCGGAACTGCTCGACAACGCGACCAGCTACTCCAGCCCGGACACCGTGGTCGAGATCAACGTCCGTTCCGTACCCAAGGGCGTCTGCATCATCGTCGACGACGCGGGTGTCGGCATGAACGAGGAGGAGAAGGCCAGGGCCGAGAAGCTCCTGACGAGCGAGCGGGCCACGGGCGTCTCCGGACTGGGCAACCCTCCGCAGTTCGGCTTCGCGGTGATCGGCGTGCTCTGCGAGCGGTTCGGCTTCACCGTGTCGGTGGACTCCACCTCCCCCTACGGCGGCGTGCGGGCGGTCGTGCTGCTGCCCGACGACCTGCTCACCGACATGCCGGTGCCCAAGCAGCCGGCCGCGTCGGTGGAGTCGGTCGCGCCGAGGGAGGAGCCGCCGGCCGTCGAGTCGCGCCCCTCGGCGTACGAGCCGGCCCCCGAGCCCGCGCTGCCCCTCGGCACGACCGAGGACGGCCTGCCCAAGCGGCGGCGCAAGCGGCCGATGGCCCTGGTCTCGACCGGTCCGTCCGCCGCCCCGGCCGCCCCCAAGCGCCGCAGTGAGGAGACGGCAGCCATCATGGCCGCCTTCAAGCAGGGCACGGACGCCGGCCGCGCCACACATCCGGAGGGGGAGCGGCCGGGCGGAACCCGTGACGCGAGCAGTGAAGGGCACGAGGTCCAATGAACAACGATCTTTCCTGGATGCTTGACAGCGCCTTGGAGATCCCCGGAGCCCTCCACGCGGTTCTGGTCTCCTCCGACGGGCTGCTGAGGGCACGCTCGAAGGACGTGGACAAGGACGACGCCGACAAGGCCGCCGCCGCGATGAGCGGCATGCAGTCGCTCAGCCGGTCCCTGGCGTTCTTCTGCTCCCGCTCGGACCTGCGCTGGCAGCAGACCCTCGTCGAGTTCGACGGCGGCTGGATCTTCCTCATCTCCGCCGGCGACGGCGCCTACCTCGCCGTGTCGGCCTCCTCCGACGTCGACATGGCCGACATCACCTTCCGCATGCAGCAACTCGTCGGACAACTGGGCAAGGTCATGACCGCCCCGCCCCGGGAGAGCAGCGTGGTACGGCCATGACCGATTCCGACAGGCACGAGCACGAAGCCGCCGAATTAGTACGTCCGTACGTCATCACCGGCGGCCGCAGCCTTCCCGGCGAGAGCCAGTTCTCCCTCATCACGCTGGTCACGGCGGTCGTCGACCAGCAGCAGCGGCCTGCCCGCCTCTCACCCGAGGAGCAGAACCTGCTGGGGATGTGCGTCGGCGGTTACCTCTCCGTCGCCGAGATCTCCGGACACCTGCACCTTCCTGTGGGGGTCGTGAAGATCCTGCTGGCGGCCCTCTCCGAGGCCGGCTACCTCGTCACCCGCCCGCCGGCGACCCGTGCGCCCGTCGCCAACCTGCAGATCCTCGAGGAGGTGCTCCATGGTCTCCAGTCCAAGTTTGGATGAGCGGGCCTACGTCCCCGGCGGAGAGACGCAGACCGCCGTGAAGATCCTGGTCGTCGGGCACTTCGCGGTGGGCAAGACCACGTTCATCGGGTCGATCTCCGAGATCTCGCCGCTCTCCACCGAGGAGACGATGACCCAGGCCGGCGAGGCGATCGACGACCTCAAGGGCGTCCAGGGCAAGACCACCACCACGGTCGCCATGGACTTCGGCCGCCTCACCGTCAGCGACCGTGTGGTGCTGTACCTCTTCGGCACGCCCGGCCAGCAGCGCTTCGTGCAGATGTGGGAGGACATGGCACGCGGCGCCCTCGGGGCGCTCGTGCTCGTCGACCCCGAGCGGCTGGCCGACTCGTTCGCCGTCATCGACCTGATCGAGCAGTACGGACTCGACTACGCGATCGCGGTCAACCATTTCGACGGCACGTCCATACGTGACGCCAGGGCACTGCGCGAAGCGCTCGATCTGCTCGACGACACCCCCATCGTCACCTGCGACGCGCGGGACGAGCGGTCGTCGGCCGAAGCACTGATCACGCTGGTCCGCTACTTGATGGACCGCGCCCGTTAGGAGCAGAGCAGACATGACCTCCGATTCCACCTTCCCCGCACCCCCGCCCGGCTGCCCGGCCCACGACAGCGGGATGCGGGTCCCGCTGTACGGACCGGAGTACGCCGCCGACCCGCAGGCGTACTACGCCTACATGCGGCACTACGGGCAGACCGCACCGGTCGAGATCGCGCCCGGCGTCGACGCCACCCTCGTCACCGACCACGCGACGGCGCTGAGGCTCCTCCAGGACTCGGGCAACTTCCGCAAGGACGCGCGCCGTTGGCGCGACGTCGCGGAAGGCAAGATCGGCCCGGACAGCCCCGTCGTCCCCATGCTGGGGTACCGCCCCAACGCCATGTTCACCGACGGCGCCGAACACGCCCGGCTCCGCCAGGCCATCACCGACAGCCTGGCCAAGGTCGACTCCCGCCGCATCAGCGACATGACCAAGCGGGCCTCCGACTACCTCCTGGCCCAGGTCTCCGCCCGCGGCTCCATCGACCTGATGAACGACTACGTCAAGCCGCTGCCGCTGCTCGTGTTCAACGAACTGTTCGGCTGCCCGGCGGACATCGGCGACCGGGTCGTCTTCGGCATCTCCGGAGTCTTCGAGGGCGTCAACGCCGAGAAGGCCAACGCGGTCCTGGGACAGGCCGTGTTCGAACTGGTCGCCCTCAAGCGCGCCAGGCCCGCCGACGACGTCACCTCCTACCTGATGCGGCACGAGGCACGGCTGACCGACGAGGAACTCGTCCACCAGCTGATCCTGCTCCTCGGCGCGGGCGCCGAACCGCTGCGCAATCTCATCGGCAACACCCTGCACCGGCTGCTCCTGCACGACCGGTACGCCGACGGCGGCCTCATCGAGGAGGCCATCGACGACACGCTGTGGGAGAACCCGCCCATGGCGAACTACGCGCCCCATTACCCCGCCATCGACCTGGAGTTCGGCGGCACGAAGATGCGGGCCGGCGATCTCGTCCTCGTCAGCATGACGGCGGCCAACACCGACCCTGCGCTCGCGACGGCCCGTCAGACCGGCGGCCGGCGCGCGCACCTGTCCTGGAGCGCGGGCCCGCACGCCTGCCCCTCCAAGGAACTCGCCCGCCTCGTCACCATGGTGGCCATCGAGAACCTGCTCAACCGTCTGCACGACATCGAACTCGCGGTGCCCGAGGACAGCCTCACCTGGCGACCCGGCCCCTTCCACCGCGCGCTCGCCGCGCTTCCCTGCCGCTTCACCCCGCAGGTGATGCAGCGTCCGGCCCCGCCCCGCGCGGAGACGACCGCCCGCGGCGACAACGCCCCCGCGGGCCGGAAGGCCGAGCGAGGGGTGTGGGGTTCCTTCCTGTCCTGGTTGAAGGGGTGACACCCGCAACCGTCTGTGACGGAAGGCACTGCATGAGCTTTCAACCAAAGGGGTAGTAACGCGGCGGCAATTCGTGGTGACCAACGAACAAAG
Organism: Streptomyces bottropensis ATCC 25435; assembly: GCF_000383595.1. Lineage (NCBI taxonomy): Bacteria > Bacillati > Actinomycetota > Actinomycetes > Kitasatosporales > Streptomycetaceae > Streptomyces > Streptomyces bottropensis. Next base: position 4,066,945 of record NZ_KB911581.1, read on the forward strand.
GGAGGTGTCGTGGACCACATATCCACCGGCGCCGCTTCTGCTCGACATCCGGACATGTACCGCCGCTCCCGACGGCACACCGCATTAACCCCCGTGGAGGCCACGAAGGGCGAGATCCGCCACCGGTCACCACGAAACGAGATACCCGCCGAGGTCGGCGGGTATCTTTGCGTCTCCTCCCACGCCCCGGCCGCCGACCAGGAGAAACCCGCGTCCCCGGCACCGTCCCCCCACTCCGAGCAGCGGCGGGAGCACCGGTGAGCGCCCACGGGTCCGGCACCGGGGGGACCCGCGTGGACCGGACGCTCGGCGACCTCGTGACGGGCCAACTGCGGCGGCTGTGCCAGGTGTCCGGGCTCGGCCCGTCCGACGCGGACACCTACGCGCACGTACTGACCGACTCCCTCGGAGCGGCGGCCGAGCGGTCCCTGGACCTGCCGCCCCCCTCCCGGAGCTTCCTGTCCGACGACTCCACCCCCGTGGAGTTCTCGCTCTCCTTCGCACCGGACGCGCCCCCCAGGCTGCGGGTGCTGCTGGAGCCGGGATGCGGCGCCGACACCCTCCGCGAGGACGGCCGCACCGGACTGCGCGTGGTCCGGTCCATGGCACGACGCTGGGGCTTCGGCACCGCACAACTCGACGCCCTGGAGGACCTGTTCCTGCCCCCCGACCCGCACGGCCCGCTGGCCCTGTGGATCGCCCTGGAGCTGCGCCCCGGCGGCGTCCCCAGGATGAAGGTGTACCTGAACCCGGCGGCGTCCGGCGCGACGAGAGCCGCCGGGACGATCCGGGAAGCGCTGGACCGGCTCGGCCACCGGCACGCCTTCGACGCGCTGCCCCCGGCCGACGGTTACCCGTTCTTCGCCCTCGACCTGGGGGACTGGGCGGCACCCCGGGTGAAGATCTACGCCACCCACCACGGACTGCCGGTGACAGCCGCCGGCGGCCTGTGCCGGATGGACTCCGGCCCCGACAGCGCGACGCTGGAGGAGTTCCTCCGCACCGCGGGCGGCTTCGGCGACGGAGCAGGGCGATCCTCGCTCGCCGAGGCCCGGTTCGACCGGCGCCCCGTCCTGACCTGCCACTCCTTCACCCGGACCACCGGCGGCCCCACCGGCTTCACCCTCCACGTCCCGGTCAGGGACTACGCCCGGGACGACGCGCAGGCACTGCGCTGGGCCGGCACCGTCCTCGGCCGCCACGGGCTCGGCACCGACACCCTCGCCCGGTCACTGGCCGCCGTCACCCCCCGGCCGCCGCAGGACGGCGTCGGACTCATCGCCTACGTGGCGCTGGCCCACGAGGAGCACCGGCCGCCCCGGGTGACCGCGTACATCTCGTCGGAGGCCTACGCGGTCCGGCCCCCCAACACCCCCTCGGCGGACCGCACCGCACCGTCCCCCGGACGGCACGAGTCCGGCCCCCGGCACGGCAACGACCAGACATTCAGCAGTACGTCAGGAGCAAGGATCAGCATGGAGCCCTACCGCATCAAGGTCGTCGAGCCCATCGCGCTCACCACCCGGCAACAGCGCGAGGCGGCGCTGGAGCGGGTGCACTACAACCTCTTCGACCTGCGCGCCGAGGAGGTGACCATCGACCTGCTCAGCGACTCGGGCACCGGCGCCATCTCCGCCGCCCAGCTCGCCGCGGGCATGGAGGGCGACGAGTCCTACGCGGGCTCACGCTCCTTCTACCGCTTCCACGAGACCGTGACCGAGCTGACCGGCTACCGGCACATCCTCCCGGCCCACCAGGGACGCGCGGCCGAACGCATCCTGTTCAACACGCTTCTCGAACCCGGCGGCATCGTCCTGGCCAACACCCACTTCGACACCACCCGGGCGAACGTGGAACTCTCCGGATGTCAGGCCCATGACATCCCGTGTGCCGAGGCCCGCGACCTCGACAGCGAACGCCCCTTCAAGGGCAACATCGACCTCGACAAGCTCCGTTCCACACTCGAAGGACCGGACGGCTCCCGCGTCCGCGTGGTGATCATGACGATCACCAACAACGGAGGCGGCGGCCAGCCCGTCTCCATGGAGAACCTCAAGCAGACCGCCGAGATCTGCCGCCGCCACGGCGTCCCCATGATCCTGGACGCCGCCCGGTTCGCCGAGAACGCCTGGCTCGTCACGCGCCACGAAGAGGGCTACCGCGACCGCACACCCCGCCAGGTCGCCGAGGAAGCGTTCCGTCTCGCCGACGGCTGCGTCATGAGCGCCAAGAAGGACGGCATCGTCCACATCGGCGGCTTCATCGGCCTCAACGACCCCGAACTCGCCGAGAAGTGCGAACGCCTGCTCATCGCCACCGAGGGCTTCGCCACCTACGGCGGACTCGCCGGCCGCGACCTCGACATGATGGCCACCGGCCTGCTGGAGGTGACCGAACCCGCCTACCTCGCCGAACGCGCCGACGTCGCCTCCCACCTCGCCGACCGCGTCCGCTCGGCCGGCGTCGACATCCTCGAACCCCCGGGCCTGCACGCCCTCTACCTCAACGCCGGACGCCTGTTCCCGCACATACCGCCCCACCACTACCCGGGCCACGCCCTCGCCTGCCGCCTCTACCTCGAAGGCGGCATCCGCTCTGCCGAACTCGGCTCCCTCTACCTCGGCGAGGAGGACGAGGACGGCAACCCCACCAAGAGCGCACCGTACGAACTGGTCCGCCTGGCACTCCCACGCCGCGTCTACACCCGCAGCCACTACGACCACGTCGGCCGGACCCTGGAACAGATCGTCAAGAACGCGGAATCCGTCCACGGCTACCGCATCGTGGAGCAGTCCCCGATCCTGCGGCACTTCCGCGCCAAACTGCAGCCGGTGACCGGCTGACAACCCCCGCCAGGTGACATCGACGCCCCGACGGAGCCGCCCCACCCTCCGCCGGGGCGTCGCGCGCGGCGATGACACGAAGACGAACACCAAGACGAACACCAAGCCGAGACGATGACGACGAAGAAGACGACGACGAAGACGACGACGGCCGACACTCACCCCGTCGACCACGAACTCATCCGGGCCGCCACCGACACCGCGCGCACCCGCTGCCGGGGCGACAACCACACCATGGCAGCCGCGGCCCGCGCCCGGGACGGCCGCATCATCACCGCCGTGAACGCCTACCACTTCACGGGGGGACCCTGCGCCGAACTGGTCCTCATCGGCGCGGCGGCCGCCCAGGGAGCCTACGAGCTCGACACCGTCGTCGCCGTGGGCGACCGCGACCGGGGGGTCGTACCGCCCTGCGGCCGATGCCGCCAGGTCCTCCTCGACTACTTCCCCACCCTCAGGGTCATTGTCGGCACGGGCGACCACACCCGGACCGTCCCCATTGCCGACCTGCTGCCGGACAGCTACGTCTGGGCCGACCACCAGCTCGACGCCTAGCGGCCACAGCACGCCGTGGAACCCGCGGACCGGCTATCGCGGCAGTGGACGATTCTCGAACAGCACCATCCCGGCCGCCGTGTTGGAGGCGGGCACGTGATAGGCGTCGTGCACACGGCGGATTCGTGGCCCGAGGGCGCCGCGCATGATCAGCCACATGATGAGTTCGATGCCCTCGGAGCCGGCCTCGCGGATGTAGTCCTCCCGGGTCAGCGCCGCCAGCTTCTCCGGGTCGTGCTCGATGGCGTCGAGGTACATCCGGTCGAAGTCCTGGTTGATCAGCCCCGCGCGGGCGCCCGCGAGTTGATGGGACATGCCGCCGGTTCCGAAGACGGCGACCTTGAGGTCCTCGGGGAAGGAACGGATCGCCTCGCCGAGGGCCCTGCCCAGGGCCAGGCACCGTGCCGCCGTGGGCTGCGGGTACTGGATGACGTTGACCAGGAGGGGGACGACGGCGCACGGCCAGCTCTCCCCGGGCTCGGGGCAGTACACCGACAACGGCACGGTCAGACCGTGGTCCACGGCGAGATCCTGGAACACCGTGATGTCGAAGGAGGAGTCGATCAGGCTTTCGATGAGATGGTCGGAGAACTCCGGGGCGCCGACGACGGTCGGGACCGCACGGCTGCCCCATCCTTCGTCCGCCACCTCGTACGAGGCCGCCGCGCCGACCGCGAAGGCCGGTGTGACGGACAGGTCGACGGCGTTGGCGTGGTCGTTGTAGACGACCACGGCCACGTCCGGCGTATGCCGGGCCATCCACTCACGGGCCGGCGCGTACCCGTCGAACAGCGGTTTCCAGTACGGGTCCTCGGTCTTCCCGCGGTCCATCGCCGCACCGATCGACGGCACGTGCGAGGTGGCCAGACCCCAGATCACCTCAGCCAAAGCTCCGCCCTCCCGCTTCCAGTGCCTGAGCGAACTCCTCGGTGGTCATGCCGGTGAACACCCCTCCGAGGTACTGCATGGACTTCTGATCGAGTACCGCGAGCTTGAACACGTAGAAGATGGAGCCGCCCAGCTCCAGCATCCGCGTCCAGTCCCGGCCCAGGACCGCCTCCCGCTGCTCGGCCGTGAGTCCGTACGCCTCGCAGTACGCGCCCTCGTCCGCGCTGAACCGCACGCGGTTGCCGGCCTCCTTCAACGAGCCGCAGAGCCGGTTCAGCGCCCGGCCCCGACGGTTGTCGGCGGTGTCGAAGACGTAGGTACCCGTGATGTGGGGTGTGCGGCTGGACATGGCTTTCGTCTCCCTCCTCTTCCGCTGTCGTGTCCGGGCGGCCGCTCAGCGCAGCAGCCCGCCGCCGTCGCAGACGAGCGTCTGACCGGTGACCATGGCCCCGTCCGGTGAGGCCAGATACGAGACGAGCCCCGCGAAGTGCTCCGGGGTGACGTACTCCCGGATCGCCTGCTGCCGCATGGTCGCGGCGAACACCTCGTCGCCAGAGTGGGCCCTGGTGCCCGGGGTGGCGACCTGGGCGGGGGCCACCGCGTTGACGGTGATCCCGTGCTCGCCCAGTTCTCGCGCCATCACCCGGGTCATGCCGATCAGCGCACCCTTGCTGGCGACGTAGGCGAGTTGGCCCGGTGAGCCGGTGAAGAAGGTGCGGGAGGCGACGTTGATCACCCGTCCGCCGTGCGTGCTCTTGACCAGCCACGGCACGCACGCCTGCACCATGAGCAGCGGTCCGACCGCGTTGACGGCGAAGAAGCGGTGCAGTTCCTGCGGGGTGGCCTCCAGCAGACCGCTCCGGCCGGACAGCAGGCCCGCGTTGTTGACCAGGACGTCCACGCCGCCGAAGGCCTCCGCGATCTCTTCCACGGTACGGCGGGTGGCGGCCGGGTCGCTGACGTCACAACGCCACGCCCGTACACCGGTGACCCCTGCCCTGTCGTCGAACCCCGCCGCGTCGTCCGGTCCGGTGATGTCCAGGGCGGCGACGGTGAACCCGTCGGCGGCCAGCCGGCGCACGAGGGGCCCGCCGAGCCCACCCGCCGCGCCCGTGACCACCGCGACCCGAGCGCTCCGCGCGGTCATGGTGCCTTCTCCTGCGGATGGGTGGCCAGGGCCTCCACGGTGATGTCCATCCACTTCCACATCGGCAGGGACACCAGGGCGTCGTGCAGTTCCGCCGGGTCGGCCGCCTCGTACAGGCCGATGGTCGCGTTGCGGCCCGGTACCCGCCACAGCCGTTTCAGGATCCCTGCCTCGCGGAGTTCCCGCGCCCGTGCGCGCTCTCCCTCGCGCAGGCTCGCACGGACGTCGTCAGGGGTGTCCGGGGGCAGGGTGTTCTCGGTGCGGACGAGGAATTCCATGCGGGTGTCCACCTTTCAGGGCTACAGACGGGAGCCGGCGACATCCAGCAACATGTCCGCCAGTTCACCGGGGGCGGTGACCATGGCCTCGTGACCGGTGGCGATCTCGTGGACTGGCCACCCCCGGGCGGCGGCGCGCTCGGCGTGCGGGGTGAACACCCGCATCCAGTCGGTGCATTCGACGAAGACGCCGGGCACGTGGTCGGCCTTTCCGGTCAGCCGCAACGGCTCGGTGTAGGTCAGCCACGGGTGCGGGGTGAGGCGGGGGCCGAGCCAGTCCAGGTCCGACTGTTCCCGCACACCCAGAACGCTCAGCGAGCGCACCGGGATGAGCCAGCCGAAGCCCGGCCCGGCCACGGACTCCCGGTAGTGGCCGGCGACGGCGGGGGGCAGCAGGCCGATCGCCGCGTCCCCGTCGTCGCCGACGAAGGCGTCGAGGTGGACCCGTCCGGCCAACCGCTCCGGGACACGGTCGGCGACGCCGGTGACGACCTGACCGGCGTAGCTGTGTCCGACGAGCACCACGTCCCGCAGGTCGTGGGCCTCGATCAGGGCCACGGCGTCCTGGACGTGCGTCGCGAGGCCCACTTGAGGACTGAGCAGGTGGGCGCGGTCGCTCACTCCGGTGAGGGTGGGGGCGTGCACGTCGTGCCCGGCGGCGCGCAACCGCGCTGCCACACGCTGCCACACCCAACCGCCGTGCCAGGCCCCGTGCAGGAGGACGAACACGCTCATGCCGACACGCTTCCCCGCTGCTCGCGGGCCAGCATCTTCGCCAGCGCCCGGCGTCCGCGCAGGGCGGCCAGATCGGAGCGGATGCTGGACTCGGCGGTGCCGCCGGGATCGGTGGCGTACATCAACTCCTGGGCCTCCAGGGCGTCGACGTCCTCCCGCATCACCGCCAGCTGCTGCTCGTGCTGGAACTCGGTGAGCTCCTCGTCGTCGATGAGGTAGTCGCGGGCCAGGGCGTAGAAGTCGTGGGTCTCGTTGCCCTGCCCGGGCGTCATGCCGTACAGCACCTTCATGTGGAAGCCCTCCGGTTCCTCGGTGCCGGTGGCCGCGACGCGGATGTGGAGGACGAAGATGCCGGGCGGGTGGAACTCGCCGTCCTGCCAGCGGTCCACCGGCGAGGTCAGCCCGCACGACTTCTCGTAGAAGGGCGGGGCCTCGATGCCGACCATGCGGCGGCTGAAGCCGACCCGGTCACCGTCCACGGTGACGTCGATCGGGGTGGCGGCCACGGCCGCGTTGCCGATGCTCGTCGGGTGCAGGAAGGTCTCGTGGGTGAGGTCGAGCAGGTTCTCCACCAGCAGCAGGTGGCGGGCCTTCAGCGGTACGACGCCGTGGACGTGGGTCCAGTGCGGATCGGTCAGCCACGAGGTGTCCGGCAGCAGGCGCGCGTCGGCCAGGTCGGGGTCGCCGGGCCAGATCCAGATGACGCCGTCCTTCTCCACCAGGGGGAAGCGGCGCAGGGCGGCCTTGGGCCGGTCGGCCTGCTCGGCGACCCCGACACACACGCCCTGCCCGTCGAAGCGGTAACCGTGGTAGTCGCACTGGAGGGTGCCCTCGTCGTCCAAGTGGCCCAGGGACAGCGGGTACTTGCGGTGCGGGCAGCGGTCCTCGACGGCGGTCACGCCGCCATCGGGCAGCCGGTAGAAGCAGACCGGGATGTCGGTGATCCAGCGGCGGGTGAGCGTCCGGCCGATCTCGTCGGACCAGGCTCCCAGGTACCAGCCGTTGCGCACGTGTGAGGAGAGCATGGACGGCAACGCCTTTCTCTTCGAATCTCTTCGAAGTCTTCTTCGGGCGGCGGGTCGAGGCCGGAAAGCCAGGTCAGAGGTCCAGGACGAGACGGCCGCCGCGGGCGCGGGAGACGCAGATCAGCATGGTGTCGCCGGCGGCCCGCTCGTCCTCGGTCAGCAGGGCGTCCCGGTGGTCGATGTCGCCCGCCAGGACAGCTGTCTCGCAGGAGCCGCAGATGCCCTCCTCGCAGGAGGACAGGACCGGCGCGCCCGCCGCTTCCACGGCCCTGAGCACCGACTGTCCCGGCCGCACGGTGAGCATCACTCCGGACGAGCGCAGCTCCACCTCGAACGGCTCGTCGCCCTCGCCCTCGCCGTCACCCTCACCCGAGGGCGGCCCAGGGGCCGCGGCGAACCGCTCCACGTTGAGCGTTCCCGCCGGCCAGGTGGCGCAGTGGGCCTCGACCGCGTCGATCAGGCCGGCCGGGCCGCAGCAGTACACCACTGCGGAGGGGTCGGGTTCGCCCAGATGGCCGGCGAGGCCGAGCAGGCCGTACTCGTCCTGCGGCCGTACGGTCACGCGCTCTCCGTAGCCCTCCAGCTCGGACAGGAAGGCCATGGACGCCCGGCTCCGGCCGCCGTAGAGCAGCGACCAGTCCGCCCCGGCCGCGTGGACCTCGGCGATCATCGGCAGCAGCGGGGTGATGCCGATGCCGCCGGCGACGAACAGGTACCGCGCCGCCTGCCGTAGGGGGAAGTTGTTCCGCGGGCCCCGTATCCGCAGCTCGCTCGTCTCGCGGACCTCGTCGTGGATCCACCGAGATCCGCCCCGCCCGTCGGGCTCCCGCAACACCGCGATGCGCCAGCGGTCGGTGACGGCCGTCGGACCGCACAGCGAGTACTGGCGGACGGTGCCCGTGGGGAGGACCACGTCGATGTGCGCGCCCGGCTGCCAGCGCGCCAGCGGTACGCCGTCGCGCGGTGCGAGCAGCAGGGACGTGACACCGTCCGCCACCGTCCGCCGGGACACCACGGTGACCGTGCCGTCGTAGTGGGTGGCGCGTGGCGCCGGGGCCGTCGTTGCCGCGGCCGTCCCGAGCGGGAGCGCGTCCGGGGCGGCGGTCGACGGGCTCGTCATGCGTGTCATCTCCTCGGCACGGTCGGTGGTGCGGTGGCACGTTCGACGGTAGTCCCGGGGGAACGCGCAGGTCGTCGCGCTAATGACCGGACCCGGACGGCGGAAGGTCCAGGCCCCACTACGTCATTCGTCGCGCCCGCCGGGCTCCCGGCCGTGCCACGGGGCCTGGTCGAGGTGGATGTGCAGCGGCTGGTCCGTGCTCCACAGCGCTTCCACCACGGCGTGCAGATGCTCCGCGTCGACCCGCCACAGAGGCTCGCCGTACCGGTCGTCCCGTGTGACGCCGTCCGACGGGACGACGTCGGTCAGCAGCCCCCGGTGACCGGCGGCGCGGCCCGGGGCGTCCGCTCCCCGTGCGAACTCGACGAACAGGGAGGTGGCGCGGAAGGGCACCCAGATGTGCGTGGCCGCGGTCATGCCAGCGTCCCCGTGGTCTCGGGGTAGAGCCGTACGTAGGCCTCGCCCATGGTGCCGTGCGAAAGGCCCAGATTGGGACCGGCGTTCCGCTGGAGCTGGACCCCGCGCCGCTTGGCGAGATCGGTGTAGTAGTCCCACATGTGCTGCTGGGCGGCCAGGCACTCCATGGCCTTGCGCTTCCTGTCGAAGACGCTCGTGATGTCGAGCAGGACATTCGGCTTGAAGTCGCACTGCTCGGGCTGGTGCGGTTCGAAGAAGAACACCGGGGGAGCACCCAGGGGCTCTCCGGGCGCGTCGTAGCCGATCGCCTGAGCGAGCACACGCGCCTGGATCGCCATGCGGGCGGCGGCGGGGTGGTCGCCGTTGTAGGGGTCGGTGAGGGTGTGCGTGAGGACGACCGCGGGGTTCACCTCCCGGTAGACGTGCACGATGCGGTCCACCAACTCGGGTGTCTCCCGCAGGGGGTAGTCCCCGGCGTCCAGGAACTCGATCTCGGCGCCCAGCGCGTCGGCGGCGTCGGCGGCCTCCGTTCGGCGCAGTCGTTTGATCTCGGTGAGGCCGAGACCGTCCCGCCAGGCTTTGGCGGACTCGCCGCGTTCGCCGAAACTCAGGCACAGCACCTTGGCGCGCTGACCGCGTTCGGCGGCCAGGGCGATGGCGCCGCCGGCTCGCCAGACGAAGTCACCGGCGTGCGCGCTGATCACCAGCAGGGCGTCGTCGGAGGGTGGGGGCGCGGTGGGGGTCATGGGGGCTCCTTGAGTCGGACGGGACCGGGCGGATCGACATGTCCGCGGAACGGTCGGCGGGTGCCGAGATGACGGCGGTCCTGTGTGCCGGTGACGGGCCGCCGAGTCGCGTGCTGCCCGCAGACCTGGCGGAAGCAGGTCCGGTTCGGCACGAGGTGCGGCATGGGGCCCGGCACGTGGTTCGGCGAGAGATTCGGCAAGTGGTGGTGCGGCGAGAGGTACGGCCGTGAAGCGATGCCGTGTCTGAGGACGAGCATCCGGCGAAGTCGGCCGCAGTGGCTCGACGTCGGCACGAGGCGAGCGGGTCGGAACGAGCCGACGACGCGTTGTCACCATATCGCGAATGTTTTTGTTGACAATAGTGTTGACTTCAAGCAATCTCCTGACAGCAATCCCGGATCAGACCGGAGGAGACATGCCCAGCCGTCATGTCGTCGTCAGGACCATCGACCGACCGGCCCCGGACGCCGTCGCCCGGCTCGCCGAGGCCGGGTCGTCCACCGTCCACGAGGCCATCGGCCGCCGTGGCTTCGCGGGCACCGACCTGAAACCGAACCAGCACAACGTACGGGTGGCGGGCCCGGCGGTGACGGTCAGCTCGCATCCCGGGGACAACCTGATGATCCACGCGGCCGTCGAGGTGTGCCGCCCCGGAGACGTCCTCGTGGTGACCACCACTTCCCCGTCCACGGACGGCATGTTCGGCGAACTGCTGGCGACGTCCCTCGCCGCCCGCGGTGTCATCGGCCTGGTCACGGCGGCCGGGGTGCGCGACACCGTGGAACTGCGGGAGATGGGCTTCCACGTCTGGGCCCGTGCCGTGTCCGCGCAGGGCACGGTGAAGGCGTCCCCGGGCTCGGTCAACGTGCCCGTGACGCTGGGCGGGGTGTCCGTGCGGCCCGGGGACGTCGTCGTCGCCGACGACGACGGTGTGGTCGTCGTACCTCGCGCGGAGGCGGAGGAGGCGGCCGAGCTGGCGGAGAAGCGGATCGCGAAGGAAGCCGTCAACCGGGAGGTCCTGCGTTCCGGGACGCTGGGCGTGGACCACTACGGACTGCGCGCCCGGCTCGCCGAACTCGGCGTCACCTACCAGGACTGACCCCTCGCCCCGCTCCGGCCGTGCCGCGGGAGAGCGGCACCGCCGGCTGTGAACGCCGAGCGCGAGGCCCGCCTTGCGCCGGCTCAGCCCGCACGACCGCGCGGAACGCACCGGCCCTCCTCGCTCTAGAACCCACGGTGGATGGTGACCAGACACGATGAGCACTTCCGTTACTCCCCCCGGTACTCCCGTCGGGATCGATGTCACCGGTGCGATCCGGGACGCGGTGCTGCGCGGCGAGTACGTGCCGCGTCAGCGCCTGGTCGAGGCGGATCTCTGCGAACAGTTCGGCGTCCGCCGCGCCGGCGTGCGCGCGGCGTTCCAGCAACTGGCGGCGGAGGGGCTGGTGGAGATCCAGCGCAACCGCGGCGCCCGTGTCCGGGAGATCACCGTCGCCGAGGCGGTCCAGATCACCGAGGCCCGCATGGTGCTGGAAGGGCTGATCGCCGCCCGCGCGGCGGAGCGGATCAGCCCGGCGGGGGCCGAGACGTTGCGCGGGATCGGCGCGGAGATGGCGAAGGCGGTGGCCGACGGCGAACTGGCCGCCTACAGCGACCTCAACGCCCGCCTGCACCGCTGTGTACGTGACATCGCCGGCCACGAGACCGCCGACCGGCTCATCGAGCAACTGAGGGCCCAGGTGGTCCGGCACCGGTTCATGCTCTCGCGTGTGCCCGGCCGGGCCCGTGCGTCGTTGCCCCAGCACCAGCGGATCATCGAGGCGATCGCCGCCGGTGATCCCGCGGAGGCCGAGGCCGCCATGCGGGCCCATATCGCCAGTGTGGTCGAGGCGCTTAAGGCCCTGGGGACGAGCATGCCTGCGGAGGGCTGAGAGGCCGCCGCATGTCGCGGAGGTCTCCGGCACGTCCCGCACCACGTCCCGGACCACGTCCCGGACCACGTCCCCGTGCTCGACGATCTTTCCGGCCGTCGCGTTGGTCGCGGGCGCTCTCGGTTCCCCGGTGATGCCCCTGGTGATGTCCTTGGCGAAGTCCCTTGGTGAAGTCCTTGGGGCGGCCCACCGCCGTGAGGTTCTGACCGAGGAGGACCTCGTCGACCCGGGCCGTCGTGCGGGGAACGGCCGTCAGCCTCCCGCCGCATTGGCGTTCTGGGCCGTCCTCCTGGCCCAGGCGATCTCGAGCTTGCCCGTCGGCGTACGGGGCAGCACGTCCGTCAGCACGACGGACCGGGGGACCTTGTAACCGGCGAGGCTGCGCCGGACCCAGTCGCGCAGTTCCTCGCCGGTGGCGGTGGCGGCCGGTCCGACCGCGACGACAGCGGCCACCCGCTCGCCCCATGTCTCGTCGGGGACACCGACGACGACGCAGTCCGTCACCTCGGGGTGCGTCAGCAGCACGTCCTCCACTTCCTGGGGGTGGACCTTCTCCCCGCCGGTGTTGATCACACCCGAGCCGCGCCCGAGGAACCTGATCGCGCCGTCGGCCTCGATCTGCGCGAGATCGCCCGGGACTGCGTACCGCACCCCCTCGATGGTGCGGAACGTCCGGGCGCTCTTCCCGGTGTCCTTGTAGTAGCCGAGCGGCATGTGCCCGCAGTAGGCGAGAATCCCGGTCTCACCGCTGCCGGGCTCGACGAAACGGTCGCCCTCGCCGATCACCCTGGTCGCGGGCAGCGGATGGAAACGGGCGGGCAGTTCGCGCACCGACGAGGTGACCGCCAGGGCGAAGGGACCGCCCTCGCTGGAGGCGATGGCGTCGAGGACCGTGACGTCGGCGCGTTCGTGCAGCGCCTTCTTCAGCCGGTCGTCGAGCGCGGTGCCGGAGCTGAGGACCGTGCGCAGGGAACGCAGGTCGTACGGTGTGCCGGTGCCTTCGGCGCGCACCAGTTCGTCGACGAGCGGTCGGCAGACGGCGTTGCCCGCGACGAGCAGAGTGTCGACCTCACGCTCGGCGAGCGTCTGCCAGACGTGGACCGGATCCAGTCCGCCCTGCCGTGCCATGACCGCCCGGCCGCCCACCAGCAGGGTGCCCATGGTGTTGAACAGACCGGTGGCGTGCATCAGAGGGACGACCGGCATGGTGGTCGGCGCTCTGCCTTCGCGGCGGGCGGCGACCGCGATCGACGCTGCCTCCTCAAGCGTCTTCGGCAGTTCGGTGACGCCGGCCCGCCGGAGGATCGGGATGGAGTGGAGCAGGTCGCCGTGCTGCCACATCACACCCTTCGGTTTGCCCGTGGTGCCGCCGGTGTACATGAAGAGCCGGTCGGAGCCGGGCCGGGGCCGGGGCTCGCGCGGGGCGTGCGTCGCGAGCAGCTCGTCCCACTCGGGCACCGAAGGCCCGGCCGGGCCTTCGGCGGGCGGATCCCCCGCCCTCACGAGCAGCTTCAGCGTCGGTACGTGCCCGGCGGCGTGCGCGACCCGGTCCGCCAGGGCGCCACCGAAGACGAGCGCCACCGCGTCCGCGTCCGTGAGCAGCTCGGACAACTCCTCGCCGGTGTAACGGTAGTTGGCGTTCGCCGGCACGGCGCCCAGCTTGAACGCCGCGAAGACCGTCTCCAGGTACGCGGCGCTGTTGTACAGGTAGCAGGCCACCGTGTCCCCGGCCCGCACCCCGGCGTCCTCCAGCGCGGCGGCCAGCCGTGACGCACGATCGTCGAACTCCCGGTAGGTCAGCACGCGACCGGGTTCGGCGATGGCGACGGCATCGGGCAGCGCGCGGGAGACGGCCTCCCAGATCGTGCCGATGGACACGTCCATTCCTCGGACCTCCTCGTCCTCGGGGCTCGGACATCAGGCGGTGCGGGCTCGGACCGACCACGCGGCCGAGCCCGTCCCACGGGCCTCGCCGGATCCTTTCCGGGGGAGAGCGGGATCCGGCGAGGTGAATGCCCAGGCTAGGCGGGTGCCGTCGGAGGGGGAACGCGATCAATGACTGAACCCCACCAGGCGCTTCGGCAGGCGATGAACAGGTCAAATGACGTAGTACCGGGGTCGGCGCACCGGGCTACGATGCTGCCGTCGGAGGGACCCCGACCCCTCCATCAGTCCCTTCCGCCAGTCCGTGCGCCCCGCCCCCCGGTGGGCCCCCGGGGGCCCGCTTTCGTGGGCTCCGTCGCACGCAGCCGATGAGGAGACAGGCCATGTCCGCTGCACGGCTCGTCGAGTGGGGCGATGTCGCCGCCGCGACGGTGGACGGCCTCGCCGTGGTGGACCGCGCAGGCCGTTTCGTCCAGCTGAACCCCGCGGCGGTCGCGCTGTGCGGAGCGCGCCGGGAGACCGACCTGATCGGTGCCCCCGCTCCGTTCGCCCTCACCCAGGAGCCCACCGCCTGCCCGGGGCTGCTGGAGGACCAGCCCGACGAGCAGGTGGTCCACTGGGTGACCGGCTCCGGCGCGCGCCGCGAGTTCGCCTACCGGGCCCGCAACCTGCCGGCCGACCCGAGCCTGAAGGTCGTGTCCTTCCGCGACGTGACGGACGAGGGGCACCGCTACCGCAGGGTCGCCGCCATCGCCCGGACCTCCGTCTCCCTGGCCTCCGAGGGATCACTCGGCTCGACCCTCGACGCCGTCGCCCGGCAGATCGTCCGGACCGACGGACTGGCCGGGGTGCAGATCCTGATCCTGGACAGCACGGGCCGGGAACTGCGGCTGATGGGCTCCGCCGGGCTGCGGCGCTCGGACACGTTCCTCGACCGTCTGCTGGAGTGCCGCGACCGGGGCGCCCGGCTGGTCATGCTCGACACCCTGAAGGAACGCGAACCGATCGTCGTCCCCCACCGATGGGCGGAGATCCGCTCGGACCCGGCCTGGGGACCGCTGCACGACTACCTCGGCGAACTGGCCTGGGACTCCTTCGTCAGCGTGCCGCTGATCGTGCGCGGCCGGGCCGAAGGCGTGCTGAACGCCTACTTCGCGCCGGGCCAGGAGGTCGGCACACGCACGCTGGAGTTCCTCGCCGCCATGGCCGAACAGGCCGCCCTCGCCGTCGACCACGCCACGCTGTTGCAGCGCGAGCGCGACGGAGCCCGGCAGGACGAACGCCAGCGCCTGGCCCGTGATCTGCACGACTCGATCGTCCAGCAGGTGTTCTCGATCGGCATGCAGGCCAACGCGGTGGGAGTGCTCGGGACGCGCGGCGCACCGGTGCCCGCCGAGGCCGTCCGGCACTTCGCGGACGAGATCGGAACGCTCTCGCGGACCGTGCTCGCCGACCTGAGGGCGATGGTGCACGAACTGCGCCCGTCCTCCACCGCCGACCTCGGCCTGGAGGAGACGGTGCACACACTCGTCAGGAGCACCGAGAACCGGACCGGTCTGGACTTCCGGCTCCGGTTCGGGCGAGGACTGGACTCGATCGACCCCGAACTCGCCGAGGACGCCTACCGGATCGTCGCGGAGGCCATCCACAACGTGGTCAAACACGCGGAGGCCACCCTTGCCACCGTCCGCATCGGCGTCCACGGCCACACCCTGACCGCGAGCGTCTCCGACAACGGCCGCGGACTGCGGGACGCGAGCGGGCGCCCGGTTCCTCCCGAAGGCGACCGGAGTGTCGGTACGGGGGGAGACGGGGAGGGCTACGGACTGACGACCATGCGGGAAAGGGCGGAACGATGGGGCGGCACCATGAGAATAGGATCGCGCGCTCAGCGGGGTACGACCGTGCGCGTGGTCGTACCCCTGCCCGTACAGGTGCCGGACCCGTCCCCCGAGGACCCGGACACCTCCGCGAACACCCCGCTGACGGTGAGGCTCTGAGCGGCGGGGAGCCCCGGCCGATCCGGGTGCTGATCGTGGACGACCACGCCGTCGTACGCCGTGGCATCCGCGCCTACCTGGAAGTCATGGACGACATGGAGGCCGCCGCGGAAGCGGCCGACGGGCAGGAGGCGCTCGCCCGGCTGGACGCGATGGCCGCCCACGGCGAGCTGCCGGACGTGGTGCTGATCGACCTGCTCATGCCCAGGATGGACGGCTCCACCGCGATCGGGCTGATCAGGGAACACCACCCCGGTGTACGGGTCGTGGTGCTCACCAGTTTCGGCGAGATGGAACGCGTCCACGCCGCCCTCGCCCAGGGGGCCGCGGGTTATCTGCTCAAGGACGCCGAGGCCGGCGAGGTGGTCTCCGCGATCCGCGCGGCGGCACGGGGCGAGGTCTTCCTCGACCCCGCGGTGGCCCGGGGGCTCACCCAGGAGATCGTGGCGCCGCCGACCGGGCTCGGCGCGCTCACCGGCCGCGAGCGTGATGTCCTCGTCCTCGTCGCCGAGGGACGGTCCAACCAGCAGATCGCCGACGAACTGGTGATCAGCGAGCGTACGGCCCGCACGCACGTGAGCAATGTGCTGCGCAAGCTCCGCCTCACGTCACGGACCCAGGCGGCGCTGTTCGCCGTACGACAGGGACTCGTACCGCCACGCGGCTGAGGTCCGCCGCACGGCGCGGATCGCCCACGTCGCGGGTGACCACCGGGACGAGTGACGCCTCCGCCCGCGACACATGTCCCGAACCCGGCAGGACACAGGACGGCCGTCGAAACAGTCGTCGGGCAGATCCCTCGGCGCCCCGAGCGTACCTACGCAGATGCCAGTCGCGCCGAGCATGTGCCCGGCGTCCACGGCTCCTTCGGGGTGCTGGCCGGGAAGGTCGATGTGACACATGGTCAGGGGGCAGGAGGGGGCGCCACGTACGGAACTCGTCGTCGTTCGTGGCCTGGCCGTGTGGGGCCGGCCGGTGTGGTTGCAGGCGTCCGCGTGGGGCTCGTCGAGCACGGCCGCCCGGCTTCTGGTGGTTCCTGGCGGTGTTCTCGTGGCCGTTCGCGTTCAGCGGGCCGTAGCGGAGCAGGGGGAGAGCACGTCTTGGGAAAGCGGGTGGTCATGGCCGGGCGTGGCTCCGCGCGGTGCTCGGGTCGGCCCTGGCGCCGTCGGTGAGTACTCCAAGCCGTCGTTGTCGATGCTCTCAGAGGCGAGTGTTCACGCGCCCGACGGCCGGAAGTGCCGCCCGAACAGATCCCGCTGACGGCAAGGCGGTGAACTGTCAGCCGCGCGATTTCCGTGAGCCACCGAGGTCGCGAGTGACCTGCATCACATCATCCCATTGGTTACGTTGAGGTGACCGGTTACCGATGGTGAGTATGGGGATCGCAGCAGGAGAACTCGCCGAAGAGGGGGTCGACCAGCCACTCCGACAGCCGTCGACCTGCTGCACATCGAGGCGCGCCTCGCAGGGTCCCGTTGCTTCTCGGCGGGCCGGCAGTGCGAGGGCGATCCGGGGCAGTGCCTGGGGCCGGTCTGCCAAGACCGCCCACGCGCTGGCGATCCATCACGGGTCGCGCTCGTCGCGCCTCGCATCCAATCTGTAACAGTAAGTCGTCACGCCTCCATGGCGGAGGGCGTAAGGAGTGTTGTCATGACCAGCAACAACGTCGACATCGCGCGTGAGTACTTCCAGGCCGTGCAGAAGGGAGACCTGCCCAAGGTGGGGGAGCTTCTGGCCGAGGAGATCATCTGGCATCAGCCGGGCGCCAACCGGTTCTCCGGTGAGCGCAAGGGGCGCGACGACGTCTTCGCGATGCTCGGCGGGATGATGGAGGCAAGTCAGGGCTCCTTCGCCATCGACACGATCCACGCCCTCATGGGCAACGGCGACATGGTCGCCGCCTCGATCCACTTCGCCGGGCGGCGCGAGGGCGCGTCCATGAGCATGGACGGCGTGGATGTCCTGCGCCTCAAGGACGGCAAGATCGTCGAGATGTGGCTGTTCTCCGGCGACCAGGCGGCCGAGGACGCCTTCTGGGGCCAGTAGGCCGCCCACGCCCTTCCCGGGCGAAAGTCGTGCGGCGGACTCCGGGTGCGCGGGCCGTGGCGGTCGTCTCGGCGCTGACGGCTTCGCTGCCGACTCGGGCTGACGGCTTCGCTGCCGTCTCGGCGCTGACGGATTCGCTGCCGACGATCAGGATCCGTCCTGCTTGAACAGGTCGACGGGCTACGGGATGAACGCGCCGGGGATGCTGTCGCCCTGGGTGATGCCGCGCAGGCTGCACCCGAACACTTCGCTACCTTTGCCGACCGGTCACGGTCGCCGGCGGGCGTCGTAGCTCTCGCGTGCCGCGAGTACCTCGGTGAAGTGTTCCTGGGCCCAGAGGGCCAGTGCCTGAAGCGGGGCGTGCAGAGTGCGCCCCAGCGCGGTCAACTCGTACTCGACCCGCGGCGGGACCTCGCCGTACACGTGCCGGGTGACGAGTCCGTCGCGTTCCAGATCCCGGAGGGTCTCGGTGAGGACCTTGGCGCTGATGCCGTCGACGCCGGTGCGCAGGTCGCGGAAGCGCATGGGGCCGCCGACGCTGAGCGCGATGACCACCATGGCCGTCCACTTGTTGGCAATGCGTGCCAGGGAGGTACGGGACGGGCAGGTCGCCGTCATGACATCGAAGGCCGGGAACTGTGGCACGTCACACGCCCTCATTGGTTGTGCCGAGGCGAGTATTACCGGTGGGAAGTGTAAGGGGTCGCCGGGCAGCCCGCGCACCAGCGGCATCGTCCGGCACCAGCCCGGGGTGCGCTCGCGAGCGTACTGTCCGGAGCTCGTTCCGAACGAGGGGGTCCGCGACACAGTTGATCAGCTGCGGCGAACGATGCCGGCCGCGCTCTGGAACGGACTTCGCGCCGAGCGGCTCCTGCCCTCGCACGTCCCCGTCACTGCCGCCCAGAGCGGTCGAAGAAGCCGAACGACCGAGGGAGGAGTCGTGGGGGTGACCGCCGTGGGTCGGGAACTCGCCCGGCTGCGCCGCGGCTTCACTCTCGCGGACCTGGAACCGGAAGCCCGGGCCGCGGGCGTCACCGCGACGGTCCTGGTCAGGGCGATCGATGTACCGGAGGAAACGCCCGAGTTCCTGACTTTGGCCCGGGACAGCGCCCTGGTGGCCGGTGTCGTGGGCTGGACCGACCTGGCCTCCCCGGATGTCGCCCGCGCGCTCGCGGCACTGCGGGAGGGGCCGGGCCGCGAGTACCTGGTAGGCATCCGCCACCAGGTGCGGGGCGAATGCGATCCGCGCCGGCTGGTGCGGCCGGACACGCTGCGTGAGCTCGCCGCAGTGGCCGCGGCAGGGCTCGCGTACGACATGGTCCTCAAAGCGCGCAGGCCTTGCGGTCCCCAAGGCGATGGCCCCCGGGCCCGGAGGCGACGGCCCTACGGACCCGAAAAGGACGGGGCGCAGCGCCTGCTTCTCAGGGGCGCGGGGAACTGCGCGCGACCGGCCCCCACCGGAGTCAGGCCCCATCGGCTCGCGGCCGCCCAGGAGGCCGCCCAACTGCTTCCCGGCCTCACCTTCGTACTCGATCACCTGGGCAAGCCCTCATCGCCTCGGGCGAGCTTCGGCCATGGGCGGACGCCGCGCGCCTGTCGGCCTCGCCGCCCAACACCGTCCGCGAGCTCTCCGGCATGGTGACCGAAGCCGACCCGGACCGCGGCTGCAAGGGGCGGCGTCTGATCGGGTCGACTGCGTGTGCCGTACCTCATGGCGCTGGTCGCAGTGACCGTCCTTTGGTGTCCAGGCCCGTCCAGGACGAGCAGGCCCGGCATAACGACGAGTGGACCGAGGCCCGCTGCGACATGCGACGCGACCCGCTGACCGAGGCTCGCCTCCACCCGAGCGACGGAGAAGCCGTCGAGACCGGCCTGCCCACCCGAACTCACTGCACGGCGAGACGAGATCACCAAGTGGCCGTGAATACACCCTCCAGCGGACGTGACCGTGTCCGGGGTGCTCGCGCACTGGCCGGCCGTGTCGCTGAGCTCCGTAACCAGCCCAAAAACCTGACTGGTTCGGAGGGAGGTGTGGACATGCCGGGCTGATGTCTCCTAGCCTTGCTGACGGACCATCACGGTCGTCGATGTGACCCGACAGCGCGGTAGCCATCGACCTCTCCTGTATCCGAGCCGTTGCCCCCGCTCGGCGTAGTGGCCTGCTGAAGCACACCCAGCGGGCTGAAGCGGCGACATTCCGCTACGGCATCGGCGCGGCAGCGCGCGCCCCAGGCCTGGCAGCCACCTGTTCAGGAAGGGGATTGCATTGTCATGTTCATGAAAATCGGGAGGGCCACAGTCGCGCGTTGGCCGGCCATCGGTTCGGCTCTGCTCCTGGTCGCGGCCACTCTTGTCGCGACCTTCTCCAGTGCGACCCCGGCCTCGGCGCACCCGATCAACGCCGCCGACTACCAGCAGGTCCAACTGGCCCGCGGGGTCGCGGAGGTCGGAGAGCCGATGTCGCTGGCCGTACTCGCCGACCGGTCGGTGCTGCATACCGCTCGTAACGGGACCGTGCGTCGCACGGAGGCCAACGGCACCACCACGGTGATCGGCAACATCCCCGTATACGTGCACGACGAGGACGGCCTGCAGGGCATCGGCATCGACCCGGGGTTCGCCACCAACCGGCACATCTACCTCTACTACTCCCCGCCGCTGTCCACACCAGGAGGCGACGCACCGACCACCGGCGGCAACTGGTCGGCGTGGCAGGGGGTCAACCGGCTTTCCCGATTCACGCTCAACGCCGACTTCACGCTCAACCAGTCCAGCAAAGTGGACATCCTCGACGTGGCGGCCGACCGAGGTATCTGCTGCCACGCCGGCGGAGACATCGACTTCGACGCGGCGGGAAACCTGTACCTGTCCACGGGTGACGACACCAACCCGTTCGAGTCCGCCGGATATTCCCCGCTCGACGAGCGGTCCAACCGCAACCCGGCGTTCGACGCGCAGCGCACCGCCGCCAACACCAACGACCTGCGCGGCAAGATCTTACGAATCAAGGTGAACGAGAACGGGTCGTACTCGATCCCGTCAGGCAACATGTTCCCGGCCGGCACGGCCAGGACCCGGCCGGAGATCTACGCGATGGGCCTTCGCAACCCGTTCCGGATGAGCGTGGACAAGGCCACCGGCATCGTCTACGTCGGCGACTACGGCCCCGATGCCGGCGCCACCTCGGCGCGCGGGCCCCAGGGCCAGGTCGAGTTCAACCGCATCACGGGCCCGGGCTTCTACGGCTGGCCGTACTGCAACGGCACGAACACGAGCTCCGAGACGTTCGCCGAGTGGGATTTCGCCACCAACACGGCAGGCGCGAAGTACAACTGCTCGGGCGGGCCGACGAACAACTCGTTCCGCAACACCGGCTTGAGCACGCTGCCCCCCGCCAAGGCCGCCTGGATCCGTTACGGCGGCGACGCCGGCAGCCCGCCGGCGTTCGGCGGCGGCTCGGAGTCTCCGATGGCGGGCCCGGTGTACCGGTACGACCCCGACGTCAGCTCGCCCACGAAGTTCCCGCAGTCGTTCGACGGGCAGTTCTTCGCCACGGAGTTCGGCCGCGGCTGGATCAAGCCGATCCACCTCAACGCCGACGGCTCCCCGGGGACCATCGACAGCTTCCCCTGGACCGGCAAGCAGGTGATCGACTCGGCGTTCGGCCCGGACGGCTCCTACTACGTGCTGGACTACGGCGCCGGGCTGTACCAGGGCGACCAGTACTCCGCCCTTTACCGCTTCGACCACGTCGGCGGCGGCAACCGGGCGCCCACGGCGATGGCCGACGCCAACCGGACCTCCGGCCCGGCGCCGTTGACCGTGACATTCTCCTCGGCCGGCTCATCCGACCCTGACGGCGGGGCACTGACCTATGCGTGGAGCTTCGGTGACGGCACCAGCTCCACCGCCGCCAACCCGACGAAGACGTACACCACGAACGGCGACTACACGGCCACGCTGACCGTGCGCGACCCGCAGGGTGCCACCGGCACCGCCGACGTGCGGATCACCGTCGGCAACACCGCGCCGACCGTGACCATCAACAGCCCTGCCGCGGGGGAGATCTTCGCCTTCGGCGACACCGTGCCGTTCAGTATCACCGTGACGGATCCGGAGGACGGGACGGTCGACTGCGCCAAGGTCAAGCTGACGTACATCGTCGGTCACGACAGCCACGGCCACCCGGTCACCTCGAAGAACGGTTGCTCCGGCACGATCACCATCCCGGTCGACGGTGAGCACGACGACGCGGCGAACATCTTCGGGGTCTTCGATGCCGAGTACACCGACAACGCCGGGCTCACCACGCACAAGCAGCACATCCTGCAGCCGAAGCACCGGCAGGCCGAGCACTACAAGACGTCGTCCGGCATCGCCGCCCTCGACAAGTCGACCGCCGAGGGCGGCAAGTCCGTCGGTGACATCGAGAACGGCGACTGGATCGCGTTCGAACCGTACAAGCTCAGCAACGCCACGTCGTTCAGCGCCCGGGTGTCGTCAGCGGGCGCGGGCGGCACGTTGCAGGTTCGGGCCGGCTCGCCGACCGGCACCGTCCTCGGCTCCGCCACCGTCCCGGTCACCGGCTCGTGGACGAACTTCACCACCGTGGGCGGCTCTGTCTCCGGTGCACCGGCCGGCACCACCACGCTCTACCTGACCTTCGCCGGCGGCTCCGGGTTCCTCTTCGACGTCGATGCGTTCACCTTCAATCCCGGCGGCGGTCCGACACCCGGCGCGGGTCCGATCGTCGGACTCGCGAACAAGTGTCTGGATGTCCGGAGCGGTGGCTCGGCGGATGGGACGGCGGTGCAGATCTCGTCGTGCACGGGCTCGGCGGGGCAGCGGTGGACGGTGGCGCCGGGGTCGACGGTCAAGGCGTTGGGCAAGTGCCTGGATGTCAGCGGCAACGGCACGGCGGACGGGGCGAAGGTCCAGTTGTGGTCCTGCAACGGTGGCGCCAACCAGAACTGGCAGGCGAACCCGGACGGGTCGCTGCGGAACCCGCAGTCGGGCAAGTGCCTGGACGTGTCGGGTGCCAACTCCTCGGACGGCACCCTCGTGCACCTGTGGACCTGCAACGGCGGAGCCAACCAGAAATGGACCCTGCCCTGATTTCTGTCACCAAGAAGGGAGCGACGGACATGCGCAGACAACCCCGAATGCTGCTTGGTGGGGTGGCCACGACACTCGCCGCCTTGGCCCTCCTCGCGCAGCCCACACCCGTCAGTGCCGCGGACACGTCCTACGACGTCCTCGTGTTCTCCAAGACGGCCGGTTTCCGGCACGACTCGATCCCCGCGGGGATCCAGGCCGTCCGCGACCTCGGCGCGGCGAACAGTTTCACGGTGACGGCCACGGAGGACGGCAACCACTTCACCACCAACAACCTGAGCCGCTACGAGGCGGTGATCTTCCTCAACACCACCGGCGACGTTCTGAACGACGCCCAGCAGTCGGCGTTCCAGTCGTACATCGGCTCGGGCGGCGGCTTCGTCGGCGTCCACTCGGCCGCGGACACGGAGTACAACTGGCCGTTCTACGGCGATCTGGTCGGCGCCTACTTCGCCTCCCACCCCGCCGTCCAGCAGGCCGACGTCAAGGTGGAGGGGCGGGCGCACGCGGCGACCGCCCACCTGCCGCAGACATGGACCCGCACCGATGAGTGGTACAACTTCCGGACCAACGCCCGTACCACCGCGCGGGTGCTCACCACCCTGGACGAGTCGTCGTACTCCGGCGGCTCGATGGGCGCCGACCACCCGCACACCTGGTGCAAGACCTACTCGGGGGGCCGGGCCTTCTACACCGGCGGCGGGCACAGTCAGGCGTCGTACGCGGAGCCGGCGTTCCGGGCGCACCTACTCGGCGGCATCCGGTACGCGGCAGCCATGACCAAGGCAGACTGCCGGCCCGAGAACGGCTATACGGCCCTCTACAACGGCTCGACCACCGGCTGGTCGCAGGCCGGCCCAGGCGGCTTCACCAACTCCGACGCCACCCTCGCCTCGTACGGAGGCCTGGGCATGCTCTGGTACAGCGCTCGGCAGTTCACCGACTACTCGCTGAAGCTGGACTGGAAGATGCCCGGCGACGACAACTCCGGCGTGATCGTGGGCTTCCCACCATCGAGCGACCCGTCGTCGGCACTGAACAACGGCTACGAGGTCCAGATCGACGCCACCGACGCGCCTGACCGCACGACTGGCTCGATCTACGCCGTCAAGGCCCCGGACACGGCTGCCCGGGACTCCGCACTCAACCCACCGGGCGAGTGGAACACCTTCGAGTTGCTGGTGGAGGGCGAGCGGCTCCAGGTCTGGCTCAATGGCGTGAAGATCAATGACTTCACCAACACCGACCCCGCCCGCTCGCTCGCCGGCCACGTCGGCATCCAGAATCACGGTACGGGGGACGACGTATCGTTCCGCAACGTCCGGATCAAGGAGCTGGGCGGCGATCCGACACCCGGCGCGGGTCCGATCGTCGGACTCGCGAACAAGTGTCTGGATGTCCGCAACGGCAGTTCGGCGGATGGGGCGGCGGTGCAGATCTCGTCGTGTACGGGCTCGGCGGGGCAGCGGTGGACGGTGGCGCCGGGGTCGACGGTCAAGGCGTTGGGCAAGTGCCTGGATGTCAGCGGTAACGGCACGGCGGACGGGACGAGGGTCCAGTTGTGGTCCTGCAACGGTGGCGCCAACCAGAACTGGCAGGCGAACCCGGACGGGTCGCTGCGGAACCCGCAGTCGGGCAAGTGCCTGGACGTGTCGGGCGCCAACTCCTCGGACGGCACCCTCGTGCACCTGTGGACCTGCCGCGGCGGAGCCAACCAGAAATGGACCCTGCCCTGAGCTGACGCGGCACGCTGGAAGGGCCCCTGTGCGGGGCCCTTCCGAGTTCCCTGGCCGAATGTGGCTCACGTCGGGCTGTGCCGCGCTCCGGGACGGGCCTGGCCGGGTACGTGCTCACGAACGGGCCGGGACGCCCGGCGCATGCGCGGCACTTCTGAAGGACCGCCACCGCGGCGGCGAGTGGCGGTTCGGCCCTCGTGGTGAGGAACGGCTGCAGTGGGCCAGGATTGCGCGCGCTGGAAGCCGCTGAAGTACATGTTCCGCGGGTACTACCGAAGACCAGTCGGTACGGGCGGTTGTTGTCGCAGTCGGCGGGCACCCGCAGGATGTGGTTCCGCGTCCTGCGGGTGCTCCGCGTCGAGCGTGGACCCCTCACTCGACAGCGTGGGGGCTTGCCGCATCCGGCGCTCGCGGCGAGGGAGAGGCCCCGGCGGTGGGGGGAGAAACGTGATGCGGCAAGGCAACGTTCGTCGCCTCAGCGGTAGCCGGCGGCGACGATGTTGGCTTGTACCGCGATCTCGGTGGCGTCGGACGGGTATCCGGACACCATCGCGCCCTCGTAGAAGGTGCCGGCGCTGAGGTTCGCGCCCCCGCCGGGCTTGCAGCAGTCACCACCGCTGCCGAGGATGATGGCACCCTGCTTCTTCATGGGGCTGTAGCCGGGCGGAAGCGCACCGTCCCAGAGCGTGGTCAGGCTTCCGGTCTGGCCGTTGCCGCCCCTGAGCGCGAAACGGCTCGTCCCGTTGTTCTTCAACATCGCCGTCACGAACTTGCTGGTGAAGGCCCGCTGGTTCGTGTTCCAGGACTGACTCCCACCGGAGTAGAGACCCCATTCGAGGTCGGCCTGGATCCATGGGCCGTTGCCGACGCACCCGCCGAACCAGCACTGGGTGCTGAAGTTGATCGCGTCCATCGCCCCGGCCGCGTCGGCCGCTCGGGTCGTCTCACTATTGCCGTAGTCGAAGCAGCAACCTCCGTTGACATGGGTGCCGCTGGTCACCATGTACATGCCTTCGGGGGCGCTGCCGGTCGGCACGCCGGTCAGGTGGCCGTCCCGCCAGTAGCTGTTGCCGGGGTTGATGTAGAGCGAGTAGGCCTTGTTGCCGCCGACCGCCAGCGACTCCGACGTCGCGATCGCCGGGCGGCTCTGGGGGGAGCCGGGAACCACACTCGATCCCTGGTACCACAGGTCGTTCCCACGGCCGGACTGGTCGTAGACGACGGTGACGACACAGGTGGTCCCCGCGCAGAACGAGTCCTGCGTCGTCGCGTCGGCGGTGCCACCCGCGCTCAGGACGCCGATGTTCCGGGTCGTGCTGTCGGACGAGCGCCGGACCTGGTAGAGGCTGCCGTTGTAGGCGCCGTAGAGCGCTCGTACGGTGCTGTGGGCGGCGATGCAGGGGGTGCCGCCCGAGGCGTAGATGTCACACGTGCCCGCGCCGCCCGGTGCCGGCGGGGTCGGCGAGTCCCACTGCTGGTTGGTGCCGCCGTGGCAGGACCAGAGGGTGATCCTGGTGCCGTTGGCGGTGCCGGCGGCGTTGGCGTCGAGGCACAGTCCGGACTGGACGCCGGTGATGGAGCCGTTGGGGTTGACGTTCCACTGTTGGTTGTTCTGGCCGTTGCAGTCCCAGATGACGACCGGGGTGCCGTTGGTGGTGCCGCGTCCGCTGGCGTCGAGGCACTTGTTGCCGGAGACGGTCAGTTGTTTGCCGGCGGTGTGGGTCCAGGTCTGGCCGGGTGCGCCGGTGCAGTCCTGGAGTTGGGTCTGGGTGCCGTTGGTGGTGCCGGCGCCGGGGACGGTCAGGCAACGGCCCGACTGCGCGCCCACGATGGGGGCGCTGCGCCCGGGCTCGATCGGTGCCGCCACCGCGGTGGCGCCGACGCCGACAAGCACCAGGGCGCTGCCCAGCGCGGACAGCCGTCCGTACCAGCGGGGCCGAGGTATGCGAAACACCATGGCGGTTCCTCACCTGTTCGTAGGGAGGGATGCCCGGCGCGCAACCGCGCCGGGCATCCCGTCCGGACGGTCTATACGGCGGTGAACCGCCACTGTTGGTTGGTGCCGCTGTGGCAGCTCCATTGCAGGAGTCGTGCGCCGTCGGCCGTCGAGCCGCCGTTGACGTCGACGCACAGTCCACTGGGAAGGCTCTTCACCGTGTACACGCCCGCCGTGGTGGTCGGTGTGACGAGGAACTTCTGCGGGTTGCCGTTGTCGCAGGTGGACTGCTGCAGGAACGCGCCCTGGGCGGTGGACCCGCCCGTGACGGCGAGGCACTTGCCGCTGTGCACCGCCTTCAGGTGGACGGCGCCGCCACCGGCGTCGACGGCCTGCCACTTCTGGTTGTCGGCGCCGGTGGCCGGCCACTGGACGACCTGGGCGCCGTCAGCGGTCGAGGCGCCGTTGACGTCCATGAATTTGCCGCTGTGCTGCGCTGCGACCGTCCAGGTCCGACCGGCCACGCCGCCACCGCCGCCGCTGCCCGGTTCGCCGACCCCGTTGCCGCCGAAGGTGAGCGAGTCGAGGTCGAACCAGTTGTTCGAGGTGCCCTTGAACACCAGATAGAGCGGGTGCGAGCCGGCGAGATCGGCGGTGTTCACCGCCGGCGTGGACTGGTAGTTGTTCCAGCCGCCGGTGCTGGGCACCGGTGTCGTGGCCAGGAGTGTGCCGGTCGGGGAGTCGGCGCGCAGTTCGATCGATCCGCCGCCGCTCGGCGACGACAGGCGGTACTTCACGCTCGTGATGCCCGACAGGCTCATCGGTTTGAACGCGATCCAGTCGCCGTCGGAGATGTTGCCGACCCGCTTGCCGCTCTCCGCGCCGGCTTGTTCGACGATCTGCACACCCGACTGGTCCGTGGAGAACTCGGCCTGCTTGTGCTTGGGCTGGAGGATCGCCTGGGCGTAGCCGGTGAGCGGGTTCGCACCGCCGGGGCCGCCGTCGTCGGTGTAGCGGGCGTTGAGGACGTAATACAGGTTGGCGCCCTCAGGGTGCCCGCCGAGCAACTCCGTGTCGATGGTGCCCGAGCACCCCGGATGGTCCGTGGTCTCATGCTGGTGGTCGTCGTGGCCGAGGGCGGGGTTGACGAACACCTTGGCGCAGTCGACGGGCGCGCCGCCGGGGTCCGAGACGGACACCTTGTACGGGACGCGGTCGCCGAAGTCCAGCATGCCGCCGTTGGACGGAATCGTGAGGGTGACGGTCGGTGCGGTGTTGCCCACGGTGATCGGCACGTTGGCGAAGGCCGTCCTGCCGGTGTTGTCGGTGA
Organism: Streptomyces bottropensis ATCC 25435; assembly: GCF_000383595.1. Taxonomy (NCBI): domain Bacteria; kingdom Bacillati; phylum Actinomycetota; class Actinomycetes; order Kitasatosporales; family Streptomycetaceae; genus Streptomyces; species Streptomyces bottropensis. Next base: position 4,094,677 of record NZ_KB911581.1, read on the forward strand.
CCTTGAGCTGGGCGGTGTAGTTGCCGTTGTCGGTGTAGGTGTGTGACGGGTTGGCCGCCGTGGACGTGGTGCCGTCGCCGAAGGTCCAGTGGTAGCTGAGCGTGCTGCCGGGATCAGGGTCCGTGGACCCCGCGCTGCTGAACTGCACGTTCAGTGGCGCGCCCCCATTGGTGGGCGTTGCGGTGGCTTTGGCGATCGGCGACCGCCCGCCGTGGTTGTAGTCGATGCGGTAGAGCCCCGAGTCGTTGTTGCCACCGGAGAAGTTGTTGCCCCATTCGAGCAGGTACAGCGAGCCGTCGGGCCCGAACTCCATGTCCATCGGCTTGAGGAACTTGGCGGCGGGCATGAAGGGGTTGGTCCGGGTGACCGCGGTCGCGGAGTCGAAGTGGACCTCCTTGACGGTGTGGCGCGACCACTCGTAGAAGAAGTGGACCCCGTCGTAGTAGGGCGGGAACTTCGTCTCGGACGGGTTCGCGGCGTCGTAGCGGTAGACCGGTCCGGCCATCGGCCCCGAGCCGCCGGAGCCGAGTTCGGGGAAGTTCGGTGAGACGCCGTAGCCGTACCACATGTTCGGCGCGACGATCGGCTTGAGGCTGGTCAGGCCGGTGTTGTTCGGCGAGTTGTTGACCGGCGCGTTGCAGTTGAACTTGGCGCCGACGACGCGGGTGTCCGGGTTGTAGGGCGCGTAGGCCTGGTTGTCGCCGTGGCAGAAAGGCCAGCCGTAGTTGCCGGGGGCCTTGATGACATTGAGCTCGACGAGCCCTTCGGGGCCGCGGTTGGTCGCGGGCGGGTTCCGGTCCGGGCCGTAGTCGGCGAGGTAGACCCACCCGTTGTCCGGGTCGATCGAGAAGCGGAACGGGTTGCGGAAGCCCATCGCGTAGATCTCCGGCCGGGTCTGCGCCGTGCCCTGCGGGTAGAGGTTGCCGGCCGGGACGGTGTAGCCGCCGTCGGCCGACGGCCGGATGCGCAGGAGCTTGCCCCGCAGGTCGTTGGTGTTGCCGGCGGTGCGGGCGGCGTCGAGGTTGGCCTTGCCCGACCGCCAGTCCAGCGGGGCGTAGCCCTGCCAGTTGGAGTCGAGGTTCGGTGGGACGTCGTCCCCGGTGCCGATGTAGAGGTTCTTGTCGGGGCCGAACTCGATGTACCCGCCCGTGTGTCCGGGCTCGGCGAAGGTGCGGTCCCGGGTCGCGGGGATGTCGATGATCGTCACCTGGCTCGACATGCTCAGGGTGTCGCCGGTGAGCGTGAACCGGGAGACCCGGTTGATGTCGTTCGGGACTCCGGCCGGGGAGTGATACAGGTACACATAGCCGTTGTCGGCGAAGTCGGGGTCGAGCGCCAGTCCGGTGAGGCCGTCCTCACCGCCGGTGTAGACGTTGAGCGTGCCGGCTGTCACGGTGCGGTTCGTGGTCGGTTTGAAGATCTTCAGCTGCCCGGACCGCTGGACGTAGAGCACCCGCCCGTCCGGGGCGACCGCGAGGGCCATCGGGTCCGCGGTGTTGTCGTCGAGGGTGCGCTTCTCGAAGTTGCTCCACACGGTGCCGCCGCAGTCGCCGGGCTCCTTGCCGGCGGCCCACTTGACACCCCCGAGGACGTGGTTGCGGAAATGGGTCTCGCTGTACGCCGCGCTGGTGTGCCCCATGCCGGTGGCCCACACGCGGCCGCCGCCGGTGTTGCGGCACCAGGAGATGGGGTGGTCCGGCCCCATGGCGCGGGAACCCGGGTTGTACGTGCGCTCGTCCGCGGTGACCAGGACATGGACGTCGCCGCGGGGATTGCGGTCGAAGTTGTACCACTCCTCGCTGCGGTTCCAACGGTCCGGCAGACCGGCCGTCGACGGGTGCTTCTTGTCCGCGACGACGGCGGTGCCGGCCAGCACGCCGGGGGAGTGCTCCGGCATGTGTGCGCCGCCGTTGATGGTCTGGTCCCACCACGGGTACTCGTTCTCGATGCCCATGTCTGTGGCGTTGTGGATCGCGACGATGCCCTTACCGCCGGCGAGGTAGCCCTCCACCGCCTGACGTTGGGCCGCCGTGTTCCACACCATTCCCGAGGTCTGGAACATGATGAGCACGTCGAAGGTGGCGAGGTTCGCCGGGGTGAAAACGCTCGAGTCCTCGCTATGGACCAACTCGAAGTCGTTGGCCGCCGCCTGCTCCCGGAACATCGCGAGGCCGGCAGGGATCGAATCGTGCCGGTAGCCGGCGGTCTCCGTGAAGACCAGGGCTCGGAAGGCCGGCGCCGCTGACGCCGGTTGGGCTACGACGAGCGACAGGAGCACGCTCGCGATCGCCCCGAAGATAAAGATGATGCGACGCATGCCGTCTCCTATTTCGGCGGAGCAACGATGGCATGACCACGGGCACGCTTCGGCCGCACCTCCGATGCGCCGGAGTGCCTGAGCGCGTCGTAGGCACGCGTGTGCCGTCAGCTCGTCATCCCGTCCGCCGTGACGGGCAGTCAAGTCCTACGGAAGAGAGGGGTGTTGCATCAGATGCGACCGTCTCCCGTGGTCTGCCGGCCAGCATGCAGCGGCATATCGCAACAGTCAATATGGATCGGGTGCGGGACGATTCCATAACACATTTTGCGCATCAATCGTGGTGCTTGGCGCGCGACTGTCGTCGGGCCGATTCCATAACAGTTTTCGCGCATCAGTCGTCGTGATTCGGCGCGCGACTGTGGACCAGCCGCTTCGATAACAGATTTCGGCGTATCAATCGTTGCCGACCGATCACCGATCCATATTGAGCAGTTCGAACCGCGAACGTCCTCCTGTGATGTCCGATGGTATTGCCAGGCGCTCATCGAGGCATTTACCCTCGGGGCCGCGATGTCGCCATCGCGTCCGGCGAAAGTTCGCGGCTATTCGACGACAGCTCGCGGGCGGGAACTGCCCTTCCGTGCCGGCCGTACCCGAACGATTCAGCTATCGGTGACTCATTCCTGCTGACGACGCGAATGTTGAGGGTCCACCACGATGTCTGCCCCGCTGCAGTCGCCGCTGCTCGCTCTGCGAGGCATCGGCAAGTCGTTCCTCGGCGTGCGGGTGCTCGACGGCGTCGACCTCCAGGTCCGGCCGGGCGAGGTGCACGCGGTCGTCGGCGAGAACGGCGCCGGCAAGTCCACGCTCATGAAGGTGGTGTCCGGCGTCCACCAGCCCGACGAGGGAACGGTCGAGTTCGCCGGCGCACCGCGGACGTTCCGCAGCCCGCGCGAGGCCCGACAGGCGGGTATCGGCATCGTCTACCAGGAGCTGACCCTGCTGCCCGAGCGCACCGTCGCGGAGAACGTCTTTCTGGGCCGCGAGCCCCTGCGCCGCGGGCTCGTCGACCGCAGGGCGATGCTCAGCCGCACCGCGGGGCTCCTCGCCTCCATCGGGGAGGGCTCGTTACCACCCGACGCACGTGTGGGACGACTCGGCGTGGCGCGACAACAGGTGGTCGAGATCGTCAAGGCGCTCGCCCTCGACGCGCGGCTGCTCATCATGGACGAGCCCACCGCGGCTCTCTCCGACCACGAGGTCGACCAGCTCTACTCGCTCGTACGGCGGCTGCAGGAGCACGGGATGGGCGTGCTGTACGTCTCGCACCGCCTCAAGGAGGTCTTCGACCTCTCCGGCCGGATCACCGTGCTCAAGGACGGCCGGGCGGTGGCCACCCTGGACACCGCGGACACCAGCGCCGATCAGCTCGTGCGCCACATGGTCGGCCGCGAGCTGTCGAACTACTACCCCGACCCGGCCAGGCCGCAGGAGTTGGGCCCGGTGCGGCTGACCGTCCGCGACGGAGGCAACCGGAAGCTGCGCGGCATCGACCTACGGTTGCGCGCCGGCGAGGTGCTCGGCGTCGGCGGCCTGCAGGGCTCCGGCCGGTCGGCGTTGGCCCGCGCACTGTTCGGCGCCGCACCGTTCGGCACCGGCCAGGTGACCGTCGACGGAGCGCCGGTCCGGCTGCGCTCGCCCCGCGCCGCGATGCGGGCCGGTATCGCCTACGTCTCCGAGGACCGCAAGGGCGAGGGGATCGTCGCCGAGCAGTCGGTGCTCGACAACGCGCTGTTGGCCGGCCGTGCCGTCCGCCCGGGCCGGGTCGGCCGCGGCGCCCGGACCGCGCGGGTCCGGGAACTGCTCGCGGCCGTAGAGCTGCGCGCCGCAGGGGAGGACCAGGAGATCCGTTTCCTGTCCGGGGGCAACCAGCAGAAGGTCGTGCTGGCCAGGTGGCTCGCGCTCGCCCCGAGGATCCTGCTCTTCGACGAGCCGACCCGGGGCATCGACGTGGGCGCCAAGTCGGCGATCCACGATCTCGTCCGCCGGCTGGCCCGCGACGGCGCCGCCGTGCTGATGGTCTCGTCCGAGCTGCCCGAGCTGCTCGGCATGAGCGACCGGATCATCGTCATGCGTGACGGCCGGATCGCCGGCGAGCTACCCGCCGGCGCCACGGAGGAGGATGTCGTCGCCCTGGCGGTCGGCACCGATCGGGAGGCGGCCGGATGAGCGGCGCGCTGTCCCTGTCGGCCCGGCGGACCCCGCCCGGCGTGTTCGTCGCCCTGGTCCTCACCCTGGCGATCGGTTGGCTCGTCGTCACGGTCGACGGCGGTCGGCTGTTCAGCCTGCCGACGACGGTGAGCCTGCTGCACGTCGCCGCCGGTCTGGGCCTCGTCGCGGTCGGCCAGACACTGGTCGTCGTCGGGGGCTCGCTGGACCTGTCCGTGGCGTACGTGGTCAGCCTGAGCACCCTCGTCGCCGCCGAGACCATGGCGGGTGACGACGGTGCGCTGCTGCCGGCGATCGGCCTGACGCTCGCCGTCAGCAGCGCGATCGGCCTCGTCAACGGACTGCTCGTCACCACGGCGCGGATCAACCCCTTCATCGCGACCGTCGGCGTCGGACTGCTGCTGAAGGGATACCTCGACAACGGATACGACGGCCCGGCCGGCAAGACCGCACCCGCCCTGGTGCAGGGCCTGGGGTACCAGCGCATCGGCCCGGTGCCGCTGTCGTTCCTGCTGCTGCTCACCGTCGCCGCCGCGGCCTGGTTCGTGCTGGCGCGCACCCGCTTCGGCCACCACCTGATCGCCGTGGGCGGCGACCCGGAGGTCGCCCGGCTCTCCGGCGTGCGGGGCAGCCGGGTCCTCGTCACCGCCCATGTGCTGTGCGGCCTCTGCGCCGGCCTCGCCGGGGTCTACCTCGCCAGTCGGCTCGGCGCCGGCGCACCGAGGGTGGGCACCGAGGGACTGTACGACCTGGAGTCGATCGCCGCGGTGGTGCTCGGCGGCACCGCCCTGGCCGGCGGGCGAGGCGGCGTCGTCGGCACGGTCGGCGGCGTGCTGCTGCTCGCGAGCATCGACGCCGTCTTCAACCAGCTCGAGGTCGACGTGTTCTTCAAGCAGGTGATCCGTGGCGTGATCATCATCGCGGCGGTCGCCGTCCACGCCCGCCGGGCGATGCGAAAGGCGTCCTAGCATGCGGATCGCGCGCCCACTGCGGCTCCTTGGGTTCCGCTCCGGCAGTCTCGCACCGATCATCGTGATCCTGGCGGTGCTGCTGGTTCTGCTGACCGCCCGCCAACCGGACTTCCTCTCGCCGCCGTCGCTGATGTCGTTCCTCGGCCGCTCCGCGCCGATCGTCCTGCTCGCCGCCGGTCAGTACTTCGTGATCGTCTCCGGCGAGTTGGACCTGTCCGTCGGCTCTCTGGTCACCGCGCAGGTGGTCATCGCCGCCCGGCTGATCGACGGCGATCCGTCGGCCGGGTGGCCTGTCGTCGTGCTCCTGCTCGCGTTCGGCATCGCCGTCGGCCTCGTCAACGGCCTCGTCACCACGCGGCTGCGGGTGCCGTCGTTCATCACGACCCTCGGGATGTTCCTGATCCTCGTCGGTGCCGTGTACCTGTGGTCCGACGGTGCCCCGAAGGGCGGCCTCTCCGAGGAGTTCCGCCGACTCGGCCGGTCGGGCTTCGAGGACGTGCCCGCGCTGGGACGGATACCGTACGCCCTGGTCATCCTGTTGGCGGCGGCCGCTCTGGCGCTGGTGCTGACGCGTTCGGACTTCGGCCGCACCCTGGTCGCCGTCGGCGGCAACTCGCGGACCGCCGAGCTGAGCGGCGTGCGCGTGTGGCGCGCCAAGACCATGGCGTTCGTCCTCAGCGGACTCGCCGCCACGCTCGCGGCGGTCCTCATCGGCGGGTACGGCGGAGTGTCGTTCCAGGCCGGTGCCGGCCTCGAGTTCGGCGCGATCACCGCGGCGGTCCTCGGCGGTGTCGCTCTGGGCGGGGGCCGCGGTTCGGTCGTCGGCGCGATGCTGGGCGCGCTGACCCTCGAGACGCTCTTCACACTCATGAACTTCTACGGCGTCTCCGGCGCCCTCGAACCGACCGTCCAGGGCGCGATCATCCTGTTCGCCGTGGCGGCGGCGTCCATCCGTTTCCCGTCCAGATAAAGTCCAGATAAAGGGGACTCTGTGAGGCATTCCACGACGGTGCTGGCCGTGAGCACCTTACTGGTGCTGGCCGGCTGCGCCACCGACGAGCCCACCACCGACGCATCGAGTTCGCCCTCCGCGCGCACCGGGTCGGGCACCGGGAATCAGTCGAAGTTCTTCGTGCGGGCCGACTACGACAAGCAGCTCGCGCTCCTGGACACCGCGCCCACCGGGCCGGCCGGCAAACCCTGGGAGCAGGCGCTCAACCCGGCGATGGTGGAGACCGCGAAGTTCACGAAACCCGGACCGTACAAGATCTGCTTCTCCAACGCGGGGCTGAACAACCCCTGGCGCCAGGTCGGTTTCAAGACCATGCAGGCCGAGGTCGACTCGCACCGCGGCCGGATCTCCGAGTTCGTCCACGTCGATGCCGAAGGCAAGGACCAGAAGCAGATCGCCGACATCAACGACCTGCTCGGCAAGGGCTGCCACGCGCTCATCGTCTCGCCGAACACCACCGCGACGCTCACCCCGGCCGTGGAGGCCGCCTGCAGGAAGGGCCTGCCGGTCATCGTCTTCGACCGCGGCGTCGACACGAACTGCCCGGTGACGTTCATCAACCCGATCGGCGGCTACGGATTCGGCCATGTCGCGGCGGAGTTCGTCACCCGGAAGATGAAGCGGGGCGGCAAGGTGCTCGCGCTGCGCATCCTGCCCGGCGTCGACGTGCTGGAGACCCGTTGGTCCGCGGCGAAGGTCGCCTTCGACAAGGCGGGCGTCGACGTCGTCGGCGTCGAGTTCACCGACGGCGACCCGGCCAGGACCAAGAAGATCGTCAACGACTACATCCAGCGGTACGGCACGATCGACGGCGTCTGGATGGACGCCGGGGCGGTCGCGGGCGCGGCGGTCGAGGCGTTCGAGGACGCGGGCAAGCCCGTGCCGCCGATCAACGGCGAGGACCAGCTCGACTTCCTGAAGCTGTGGAAGGACAAGAAGCTCACGGCGATCGCCCCGACCTACCCGACCTACCAGTGGCGCACCCCGGTCATCGCCGCGCTGAAGATCCTCGACGGCGAGCAGGTGCCGAACCCGTGGAAGCTGCCACAGCCGACCATCACCCAGGACAACCTGGACGAGTACGTCGACCCCGCCATGCCGCCGCTGCACTACGCGATGTGCGGCTGCACCGACCTGCCGGGCTACCCGAAGCGCTGGAAGTAGTCCGGTGCACACCATCGGTGTCAACCCGTGGGTCTGGGCCTCGCCGGTCGACGACGAGGCCATGGCCGAACTGGTGCCGCGGATCGCCGCGTTCGGTTTCGACGCGGTCGAGCTGCCGATCGAGCAACCCGGCGACTGGGACCCGGCCGGCACCCGGGACCTGCTGGCGGCGTACGGCCTGCGCGCGGTCGGCGTCGTTGCGGTCACCTCGCCCGGACGTGACCTCGTGAACGCCCCGCCGGAGGCCGTCGCCTCCACCGTGGCGTACCTGAAGACGTGTGTGGACAGTGCGGTGACCGTAGGCGCGTCCTGCGTCGGCGGCCCGGTCTACGCCGCGGTGGGGCGGACCTGGCGCATGACACCGCCTGAGCGCGCGGCCTGCTACGCGGACGTCCGCCGCGCCCTGCGGCCAGTGGCCGACTACGCGGGGGAGCGGGGCGTGAGCATCGGCGTGGAGGCCCTCAACCGCTATGAGACGAGCGTCGTCAACACGGTCGAGCAGGCGGTGGAGCTGATCGACGGCCTGCCCGCGAACGTCGGTCTCATGATCGACACCTATCACATGAACATCGAGGAGGCAGACCCCTACGAGGCGCTCGTCACGGCCGGCCCGCACATCAAGCACGTCCAGGTCAGCGGCACCGACCGCGGCGCCCCGGGCGCCGACCACTTCGACTGGCCACGCTTCCTCGCGGGCCTGGCCACGACCGGCTACGGCGGCGCGGTGTGCATCGAGTCGTTCACCGCGCAGAACGAGGCCATCGCCACCGCGGCCTCGATCTGGCGGCCGCTTGCCCTGTCGCAGGACACCCTCGCCCGCGACGGGCTGTCCTACCTCCGAACTGTCCTCCGTGGACTGGAAAACGCTCCCTCGACCGGGTGAAAGGGGTCGCTTTGGCTTCCGTACGGCGTAGTACGCCACGTGAATCGGCCCACGCGGAACCGCCCTACGGTCCGACCGGACCGTGCACCGAGCGCCGTACAACTCGCCGACAGTACGGCGGTCGGCACCGAGCGAAGCGCAACGCCCACGCCCGTACATCGTGTCCCCTCCGCGCGTCCTCATCCCCGCACGCCGAGTAGCCCGGTCGGGCCGTCATCCCCCCTTCCGCCCGGGAACCGCCATAAGGAGAAAGCGTGTTCACAGCCCGCACGATACGAAGGCGGCTTCTCGCCGTAGCCGCCACAGTCGGTTTAGCCGCGACCGCCGTGATGGCGTTCCCCGCGCCCGCATCCGCGGCTCCCCTCACCGTGCACGTCTCGCCGTCCGGCACCGGCACCGACTGTTCCAGCGCGCGGCCCTGCTCACTGACAGCCGCGCAGGCGGCGGTGCGATCGCTCAACGACGCCATGTCGGACGACATCGTGGTGCAGTTGGCCGACGGCGTGTACCGGCTGGCCGAACCCTGGCGGCTGACGGCGCAGGACTCCGGCTCAGGCGGTCACACGGTCGTGTGGCGGGCCGCCCCGTCGGCGCGTCCGGTGATCACCGGTGCCCGGGCGGTCACCGGCTGGTCGGTGGCCGACACAGGCAAGAACATCTGGAAGGCCGACGTGCCCGCCGGTCTCGACGCGCGGCAGCTCTATGTCGACGGTGCGGTCGCCACCCGGGCACGGACGCAGGTGAACAGGGCCGATTTCACGGCCTCCAGCGCCGGAATGAGGTTCTCGGGCGGTGGGCTGAGCTATCTGAACAACCTGGCCGGCCAGAGCCGGATCGAGGTGGAGAGCGTCAACTCCTTCACCGACCGGTACTCGCCGGTGCAGAGCATCAGCGAGAACTTCATCACGATGCAGCAGCCGGCGTGGAACAACAACAACTTCGGCTACGACACCCTCATGCGGCCACACCGGGCCGGTCCGTTCTACCTGTCCAACGCGTACGAGTTCCTGGACTCGCCCGGCGAGTGGTACCTCAACCCCACGACCGGAGCCCTGTACTACATCCCCCTGGCCGGGCAGAACATGAGCACGGTCAGCGTGGAACTGCCGACGCTGCAGTCGCTGCTGAACGTCGGGGGAACGTACGGTGAGCCGGCGCACCACGTCACGTTCAGCGGGATCACCTTCACCGGTACGAGCTGGCTGGGCGCCAGCAGCAACCAGGGTTACGCGGACCAGCAGACCGGCGCGTACCTCGCCGGCAACTGGAGCTGGCCGAGTTTCGACTCCTGTCACAACGGGTGCACGCAGTTCGAGGCCGCCCGGCCACACTGGCGGCAGATGCCGGCCGCTGTGCAGATCTCCGCCGCCAACACCATCACCTTCAGCGACTCCCGGTTCGTCAACCTGGGCCAGACGGCCATCGGTATCGGCAACGACGCCAACGCGCACGCCAGCGGAGTCGGCCTGGGCGCCGGCGACATCACGGTGACCCGGTCGGAGATCGCCCGAAGCTCAGCCGGTGGCATCGTCGTGGGCGGCGTGCGGGCCGACGCCCACCACCCCGGCGACCAGCGCATGGTCAACAGGGACATCACCATCAGCAACAACCGCATCCACGACCTCGGGGCGGACCATCGGGGCATCGTCTCTGTCCTGACCACGTACGTCACCAACAGCACCGTCGCTCAGAACGAGGTCTACAACCTGCCCTACTCCGGCATGTCGATCGGGTACGGCTGGGGCGCCAACGACGCGGGCGGCAGCAACCACTACGCCAACCGCGGCCTGTACGACTACCAGCCGCGCTACACGACGCCGACCACCGCGTCCAACAACCGGCTCATCGGCAACTACATCCACGATGTCATGCAGCAGATGAACGACGGTGGCTGCATCTACACGCTCGGTTGGAACCCGAGCGCGACGATCAGCCGGAACCACTGCCTGCGGACCAACGGACACTTCGGGCTGTACTTCGACGAGGGCTCGAAGTACTACACGGCCACCAACAACGTCTTCTCCAGCACCGGTACGTGGGCGACGGCCAACTACTGGGGTGGCGAGAACATGGGGAACTGGACTGTTACCAACAACTGGTCGACCAACGGCAGTACCAACGTGACCAACGGGGACCGCGGCAACGTGGTCTCCGGCAATGTCACGGTCACCAACGGCAACTGGCCTTCCGGTGCCCAGGACGTGATGGCGTCCGCCGGACCGCGGGACACCACCCCGCCGCCCCCGGCTCAGCAGATCGTGGGCGCGCAGTCGGGCCGTTGCCTGACCGTCCCCGGCGCCGGCACCACCAACGGCACCCAGACCCAACTCCAGGACTGCACCGGCGCACCCGGCCAGACCTGGACCCACACCGCCGGCAAACAACTGACCGTCTCCGGCAACAAGTGCCTCGACGCCAGCGGACGCGGCACCACCAACGGCACCGCCGTCGTCATCTGGGACTGCAACGGCCAGAACAACCAACAGTGGAACGTCAACCCCAACGGCACCATCACCGGCGTCCAGTCCGGACTGTGCCTCGACGCCAACGCCGCCGGCACCGCCAACGGCACCAGGATCACCCTCTGGTCCTGCCACGGCGGCACCAACCAGCAGTGGGCGCTGCGATAGCGGAATCAACGCCTGTCCGCTCCTTCGGGACAGGAGCGGATGCCGGCGGTGGGGCCCGAGTGGGTGCGGGCCCCACCGCCCCCGGTGAATCTGTGGATCTGTGGACCCGTGCTGAACGCGGTACGCCGCCGGCCCCTGCCGGCCTCTCCCTGTCGTCGCGCGAGCCCCTGGACGCAATGCCGGTGACTCCGGCTCTTTCCGGTCGTGCAGCGGGGTGCGCCAAGGCCCGGACGCGTCGAAAGTGACCGGACGGCCGCCCCGGCTGCCCTTTCTCTTGCGGTTGGAGGTCTGGTCCCTCTTCTCCGGGATGACCGCCTTGATGCGACGTCGTCGCAGGTGGGCGCGGTTGGCGCGGGACGAGTACACCTTGTCCGCGGCGGCCGGGCGCGGGGCCGGCCGACGGGTGGACGGACGCGGATCACTGAGGGCTGTCCGCGGCCCGGTCGGCGGTCAGAACGAACGACAGCGGTCGGCGCTTGCCGTCGGCAACAGGTGCATCGTGCTGGTCAGTCCGCCGCGGGACCTTCCGAGCAGGGCTTCCTTCAGACGGAGTCGCCCTGGCGGGCGGCTTCGGCGATCAGGTTCTCCAGCAGGACGGTGAAGACACCGGCGTTCCGCCAGACTCGGTGAGTTGCCTGCGCGTCACGAAAGTCTTCCTACCGATCCGCCTCCCGGACGGGTCCGGAACGACGAGACTGATCACGACATCACACAGACCCCAGGAGCGCAGGAAGCCCCGTCGGGGCAGGGTGACCAAATGGGTCCCCTGGCCCGACGGAGTTCGATCGGCCGGACGGTGCGTTACTGGCGCCCGGCAGGCGCCGGTGTTGTGTGCGGCGCTCCCCGGCTCAGCCGAAGTTCACGTCGCTGCACCACATGTAGGCCTGGTCGAGGTGCGAGGCCTGCCAGATCACGAACACGATGTGGTGTCCGGTGTAGCCGCCGGTCTGGACGGGGAACGTGATGTCCTTCGCCGGGGCGAAGCGGCCGGTCTGCGTGATGAAGTCGAGGTTGCCCCAGCCCAGGGTCTGGGTCTTGGGGTTGAAGCCCTGCTTGCTCACGTAGACCTTGAAGTAGTCGGCACCGTGGGACGCCTGGTCGTACAGGTGGACCGAGAAGTTGTTGCCGACGGTGGTGGTCTTCCACTGCCCGGGCTTGTCCAGGCTGGCGTTCCTCGAGAGGTTGTTGCTGCAGAGCGTCCCGTCGGGGGTCCGCGCCTGGAACTGGCCACCGAGGCCGTCGCGGAGCGCGCTCATCCAGTTCCACATGGTGTCGGAATTGGCCTGGAAGGCCTGCCAGCACATGGGGTCTTCGGTCTGCATGGCCGGGTTCGTGTGGTTGTTGCCCCACGTCTTCCAGCACTGGTACGCGCGGGAGGCGGGGCCGACGATGGTGCCGTGAGCCTGGGCGGGCGCCGACCAGGTGAGTGCGCCGACAACCACGGCGAACAGCATGACGAGCGCCTGGAGAGGCCGGCGTAGGGACGACCGCGAACGCCCGGTTAACGGACTCTGTTTGCGCATGTGGGGGGACTCCTTCCAGTTGCAAGGCTGTCATGGGAGCGCTCCCAACGGTAGGACTTCTGAGTGAGATGTCAATGAAACAAACGGAGTTGAATACAGTGGTGGGCGGCGAGCAGGGGGAGAAGAAGGACAAGGCTGCCAACCGGAAGAAGAAGTGCGGCCTGGGTGGCCCGCCCACACGCCACGACTCCGGTCTCCACAGGGAACGGAACACCGTCGAGCGGCTGATCAACAAGCTGAAAGCCTGGCGGGGCATCGCGACTCGATACGACAGGACACCCGAGAGCTGTCTCGCCGGCCTCCACCTCCGCGCCTCGATGATCTGGATCAACGACGTACGGAAGGCAACCGGTTGATCACGACGTCACACAGGCCCTAACGCCGCAGCCGGTTCGGCTCGCCCGGCCCGCTGCGGCGCACCACCCACGCCTCGGTGATGTGGGTGAACATCGCCTCTGCCGCGCCCCTGGGGTCGTGCGCTGCGATCCGCTCGCAGATGCGCCGATGGCCGTGGTTGGACGCGACGCAGAAGGCGCGGCCGGTTCGGCCCATGTAACGGGCGGAGTTGATGACCTGGCGCTCCAGCGAACGGACCACGGCACGGCCGATAGGGTTTCCCGACGCCTGCATGACGGTGTCGTGGAACGCCCGGTCCTCCTCCTGGTACGACGCGGGGTCGTCGACGAGCTCATCCATCCGCTCCACCAGAGCGCGTAGCTGGTCGATCACCTCGGCGTTCGCCAGGCGGGCGGCGACGTTGGCCATATCGGACTCCAGCGCGCGGCGGGTCGCGACCAGGTGATCGAGGATGGCCAGGCTCTCGTCCTCGGCGATGGTCGCGCCGAGGACCAGCTCGTCGAGCATGTTCCACATCGCCGGTGGGGTGACCATCGTCCCGGCGCCCTGGCGGACCTGCACCAGCCCCTTCTCCTGAAGCACCTTCACCGCCTCGCGCACCACGGTGCGGCTGACCGAGAAGGTCTCGCAGAGCACGGGCTCGGGGGGCAGCGGCGAACCGGACGGATGGACTCCACGGACGATCCGCTCCACCAGCTCAGCCGTGACCGCGGCGGCGAGATTCGCCGGGCGCCGACTCCAGGCGGGGGCCTCGGAGGCCTCTGCGGATGACTGCGGTACTGCCGTCATGACACCCCCCGGGACCCGTGCCGTACCAAGGATGTTCGCCTACTGTACGGCATCACTGTTGACGTCATACGTCATACGAGTTACATACGTCATACGAGTTGCGTTCCTCCTCAACCTCAATCGCCGGACCGCCGGCCACCCAAGGAGAGTGGAGCAGCAATGAAGCAGCGAACACTGTGGTCGGCGACCGTGGTTGCCTGGCTCGTTGCCTTAGCCGGCTGCGGAAGCGCCTCCGACCCGGATGCGGCGTCGGGTGGTTCGAAGGGCAAGCTCGTCGTCTGGGACTGGAAGTCCGGCGACGCCACGGCGTCCTCGTACGTCGAGAAGGCCAAGGCCGACTTCGCCCAGCAACATCCCGGCGTGACGGTCGAGTTCGTCGCGCAGCCGTTCGAGCAGTACTACACCCTCCTCGGGGCCGCCATCCAGGCCGGCAAGGGGCCGGACGTCATGCTCTTCAACGGTGGCGGGCAGGTCCGTGACCGCGCGGACTCCCTTCTGCCGTTGGACGAGTACGTCCGTGATGACAGGGAGCGGCTGGCCGGGTGGGAGGCCTTCACCGAGGACGGCAAGACCTACGCCGCTCCGGTGACTTTGCAAGGGCACCCGATCTACTACAACAAGTCGCTCTACCGGAAGGCAGGGCTGGACCCGGAGCAGCCGGCCACCAGCTGGGGCGAGTTCGTCGCCAACTGCCGGACCATCACCAAGGCGACCGGTGCCAGGTGCTTCGCGCAGGGCAACAAGGAAGGCATCGGTATCCAGTTCTTCCTGTCCGGGCTCGGCTCGGGCGTTCTGTCGCCCACGGAGTACGACGACTGGATCGCCGGCAAACGAGACTGGTCCTCGCCGGCGGTCAAGCGGGTCTTCTCGCTCTGGAAAGAGGCCAACGACAAAGGCCTGAACAACGACGGGGCGAACTCGACGGCGATGTTCAACGACGCGTTCGCGGTGTTCCAGTCCGACAAGGCCGCCCACGTCATCGGGTTGATGTCGGACATCGGGCACTGGAAGGACTTCGCCGAATTCCTTGACGCCGACAATGTCGGCGTCATGAAGTCGCCGGTCGTCACGGTCGGTGCCACGCCGAGCCTTCCCTACGACGGCGGCATCGGCTACGCCGTCGCGAAGTGGACCAAGGACCCCAAGGTAGCCGCCGACCTGGTGCGCTCCCTGACCTCGACCGACGCACTGAAGTCGTTCTACGCCGACGCGGGCGCCATCGCGGCCGACCGCACCGTGGACGTCTCGAGCGGTGGACCGGCCGTCGCCACCATCGTGTCCGAGATCGACCGTGGCAAACCCGCCCTGCACGTGGCCCTGTCGTCCAAGACCGCAGATTTGATGGGGCGGCTGTCTCAGCAATTGCTGAGCGGATCGGTCACGGTCGACGCGGCGGTCGAGCAGCTGGCGGCGTCCGACCAGGCGGGCTGAGGCCATGTCACCCGATGGTTCGTCGCTCCGCGCGGCGCGAGCAGGGCGGACCGACGCGGCGCGAGCAGGGCGGGCCGACGCGGCGCGAGCAGGGCGGGCCGACGCGGCGCGAGCTGGCGAGGCGGGAGGTGACGGCGGCCCCCCGTCGAAATCTTCGCGAGTCCGCAGCGGCCGGCGCGCCGAACGCCTCGCCCCCTACGTCCTGGTCGCTCCCGCCGTCCTGATCATCGTGGTGCTCCGGCTCTGGCCACTGGGACTGGGTGTCAACTTCTCCTTCACCGGTGACGGCGAGAGCAACGGTGCCCCGGTGGGGCTCGACAACTACGCGGAGCTCATCGACGACCCGCTGTTCCGCACCGCGCTGCGCAACGTCGGACTGCTGGTGCTGCTGCTGCCGGTCGCAGTCGCGATCCCGGGACTGCTCGCCACCTTCATCTACCTGCGGGTGCCAGGACACCGGTTCTTCCGGAGCGTCTACTTCTTCCCGGCTGTGCTCTCACCGGTGATCGTCGGCGCGATCTTCAACCTGCTCCTGGCCTTCGACGGTCCGCTGAACGACGTGCTCGGTGGCTCAGGGATCGGCCCGGTCGACTGGCTCGGCGATCCCGACGTAGCCATGTTCGCCGTCGTCGGCGTGCACATCTGGGCGACATCAGGAATGGCGCTGGTGGTGTTCCTGGCCGGGCTCGCGACCCTGGACCCCGCACTTCTGGACGCCGCCCGGGTCGACGGCGCCTCGCTCGCGCGGATGATCTGGCACGTCATCATCCCGGGCCTGGCGCGCACCATCCAGTTCGTCGTCGTCACCACGATGATCGGGATGCTGACCTCGATGTTCGGGCTGCTCTACGTCATGACCAGTGGTGGCCCCGAAGGGGCGACCTACCTGCCGGAGTACTACATCTGGGTCCAGCAGGGGCAGATGAGCCGCCCGGCGCTCGCGTCGGCCGCGTCCACGGTCCTCTTCCTCATCATGCTGGTCGTGGGTCTGCTCCAGGTCCACCTGCTGCGCCGGGCGGGGAGGGAGGACTGATGTCCCGCCTGGGGCCGGGCAGATGGCTGGTCGCCGTGCCGATGGTGCTCCTCGCCCTGGCGACGATCTACCCGCTGCTGTTCACCGCCAACGTCGCGATGAAGACCCGCCGGGAATACATCCTCGACCGGTTCTCCCTGGCAAGCACTCTCCGGTGGGACAACCTCGGCACCGCGTGGAACAGCGTCGGCATGGGGCGGTACTTCCTCAACTCCGTGATCGTGGTGGCCTGCGCCGTGGCGCTGTTACTGCTCATCGGGTCCATGGCCGGGTTCGCGCTGGCCCAGGTGCGGTTCCGTGGCTCGTCCGCGCTGGCTCTGGTCTGCCTCGCGGCACTGTTCATCCCGTTCCAGGTGATCATGGTGCCACTGGCCAGGATCATGGCCGACGGCGGTCTCATCGACACCTATCCGGGGCTGATCCTCGCCTACGTCGCGCAGTTCCTGCCGTTCACCGTCTTCTTGATGACGAGCTACTACCGGGCGGTGCCCACCGAGCTCGTCGACGCCGCACGGATCGACGGAAACACCCTGTACGGCGTCTACCGGCGCATCATGCTGCCGATGGGTGCTCCCGCACTGCTGTCGGTGGGCATCCTCGACGCGCTGTTCTGCTGGAACGACGTGCTCATCTCGCTGCTGATGATGCCGTCGGCGGACCATCGCACCCTGATGGTGGGCATCACTTCACTGCGCGGCCAGTACTCCGCCGACATCCCCACCTTCGCAGCCGGTGTCCTGATCGCCGGGCTACCCGTGTTGGTGACCTACCTGTTCCTGCAGCGCCAGATCGCCGAGGGCGTGACGGCCGGCGCGACGAAGGGCTGACGCATGCGCATCACCGGGTACAGAACCCTGACGACGGCACAGAGATGGGGCCGACCTGTCGGTGACGCCAACGGCGTCCACGACGACGGCGTCGTGCCCGTGTCGGTCGTCCTCGTCGAGACCGATGAGGGGATCACCGGGGTCGGCCTGGGACCGCACGTGGAAGCCGAGGTGATCTTCGCCGCCATCGACGGCCAGGACCCGCGCGCGGTGACCGCCCTCTACGACCGCATGCTGCGGCACTCCTTCAAACCCGGGCATGCCGGCGTGGTGTTCGGCACGATCGGCGCGTTCGACACGGCGTTGTGGGACATCAAGGCGCAGGCGGTGGGCGAGCCGCTGTGGCGGCTGCTGGGCGGCAACGACCGCATGGTCCACGCCTACGCCTCCGGCCTGGACATCGGCCTCACCGACGACGAGCTCGTCGCCACCTACCAGGTCTATGCCGAACGCGGGCTGAGGGCGGCGAAGCTCAAGGGCGGCCTGGACATCGAGCATGACCGGCACCGGCTGTCGCTGGTACGCGAGGTACTGACCGAGGCCGCGCACGGGACCCGGCCAGGGCTCATGCTGGATGCGAACGAGTCCTGGAGCCGCAAGCAGGCGGTGCGCCACGTCCGTGAATTGGAACGCACACTCGACCTGACCTGGATCGAGGAGCCGGTCCGGCGGTGGGACGCCGACGGCCTGGCCGCTGTCAGCCGTGGCGTACGGACGGCGGTCGCCAGTGGGGAGAACCTCACCGGCCTCGAGCAGTTCCGCCCGCTGATCGCGGCGGGAGGCGTCGACATCGTCCAGACGGCCGCGGTCTGGGGAGTCACCCACTTCCTGCGTGTCGCCGCGCTGGCGCACGCCTACGATCTGCCGGTCAGCCCGATCGGCAACACGCCTGTCGCGCTGCTGCACGCCGCGACGTCGGTGCCCAACCACCTCGTCAGCGAACTGCAGGGCCTGCAGCCGCCGATCGGCATCGCGATGGATCTGCACGTCGAGGACGGCGCCTTCGTGCTCGGCGACACGCCGGGCCTGGGCATCCGGATCGACGAAACGGTGATGACCACGGTGAAGACCTCGGCCCGTCAGCGAACGGCACACGCACCCGACGGACCGCACATACGGCCGGAGCAGGCCGGCCTGCGGCTGCTCGCTGTCACCCCCGAACCACACAGGTCCACCGCGGAAGGGACGTTCGACACCATAGGGATGGAGGATCGATGAAAGCGGTTGTCCACCGTGGGGGCCACACCCTCGACATCGAGAGCCGGGTCGCCGAGGCGCCGGCCCCGGCGAAGGAGTGGGGCGGGCGCGGCGTCAACGTCGACGCCATCGCACCGGGCCACGTCGCCACCCACGACACCGAGGCGTTACGCGCGGCCCCCCAGCACGACCAGGCGATCCTTGGCCGGATCCCGGCCCGTCGCTGGAGAGGCCCCGACGATCTCGCCGGGGCCACGGTGTTCCTCGCCCCCTCGGTGTCGGACCGGGGCAACGGCATCGGTCTTCCCGTCGATGGCGGACGGCCGGGACGATGACGGGCTGCCCCGCATTACCAGCCGGCCGCGCCCGAGTCGATCGTGCGTGCGAACCCGAGGGTGGCGACGTGCGCGGCACCTGGGGTGGCCCTGCCCGGGGCAACGTGTACGGGCTCGTGATGCGAGCCGGCCGAGCCGACGAGACGAGCCTGGTCGTCGCCGCACAGGCCGGCGATCCACGAGCCCTCGACGACCTGGCCGCGACGTACCTGCCGCTGGTGTACGCGATCGTGCGCAGGGCACTGGGTGAGCTTGCGGACGTCGACGACGTGGTGCAGGAGACGATGCTGCGGGCACTTCCCGAGCTGCGCACCTTGCGCGCCCCGGAGTGCTTCCGGCCCTGGCTGGCCACGATCGCGACACGACAGATCAGCACCCATCTGCACCGGCGGCAGGCGGACGCCGAACGGACGGCCCCCCTCGACGAGATGACCGACCCGCCGGACGCCGACGCCGACGCCGAGAGCCTGGCCCTGATCCACGTCGAGTTGTCCGGTCATCGCCGAAAGACCGTACGCGCCAGTCGATGGCTCGACCCGGACGCCCGGGCGCTGCTGTCGTTGTGGTGGCTGGAGACCGCGGGCCGGCTGGCGAGGGCGGAGCTCGCGGCGGCGCTGGGAACGAGCGTGGCCCACGCGGGTGTGCGCGTCCAGCGGATGCGCAACCAGTTGGAGCTGAGCCGCTCACTCGTCGCCGCGCTGGACGCCAGCCCCCGGTGCCCACAGCTGACGGCCGCGCTGGGGGGCTGGGACGGCGTACCGAGCACGCTGTGGCGCAAGCGCATCACCCGGCACACCCGATCCTGTGCGGGCTGCGGCCGGGCCGCCGACGAACTGGTCCCCCTTGAGCGGCTGATCGTCGCCTTGGCGCTGCTCCCCGTCCCGCCGGGGCGGTCGGCCACGGTGCTCGACAATCCTGCGCTCGCCGGGGCGACCGAGAATGCCGTCGTGATGGGAGCCGAGTCGGCCGAGATCGGCTCCGGCCGGTTGCCGACGTCAAGGCCGGGCTACTCGGCGAGCTCGCCTGAGGGTCGTTCGAGTCGACGTCCACGTCTTCGTGTTCGGTGACGGCGCCGTACTTTTCGGCACTACGTCGACTGCGACTGTCCAAGCCGGCCGTCGATAACGAAAAATGCCGCGACTTACGTGCGTCCGTCACTCCGATTCGCCGCCCGAAAAGGTTATGAGGAGTGGCCGTCAATAGTCCCGCTTCTCCGGTTGGTTGCGCGACGGCTCAGCCACACATATATATCGAACCTTCCTACTTGAATGGACCATGACAATCTGTCAGTCTTCTAGTCGTCGACGCGTAACGTTCCCCATTCATGACCTGTGAAAGCG
The DNA here is from genome assembly GCF_000383595.1 of Streptomyces bottropensis ATCC 25435. Classification (NCBI taxonomy): domain Bacteria; kingdom Bacillati; phylum Actinomycetota; class Actinomycetes; order Kitasatosporales; family Streptomycetaceae; genus Streptomyces; species Streptomyces bottropensis. The sequence goes on from NZ_KB911581.1 coordinate 4,114,658, forward strand.
GAAGCCAAAAGAAATCCGCGGATTTCTGGCGCCGGCACGGTGAGGTGGCTCCGACTTCGAAAGGTGCCGGTGATGAACGAATTCGTGCACTCGCCTGATCCGCCGCGGCAGCCCAGGGCCCGAGCGATCCTGTCGTTGAACCCGTACCCGTCGCGGCTCCTGTACCAGGGCATGGACCCCAACGCCGACGGCGACCGCATCTCCCTGCCGTGCCGGACGGGGCTCCTCACCCAGACCAACTCCACCTGCTGACCGGAGATCCGGGCGAAGCCGGGGAGCGAGGCTTTCCAGGCGCCACGGCAGCGGCATGACGCTGACATGCCCGTTGCGCGAGCGATCTGGGAGGGGGCCGGCGCGGAGAGGGCAAGCTCCGCGCCGGCTCGGCAGGCTGTCGGCAGGCGGCCGACGTCAACGGATCCTGCACAGCGCACACGTGACCACACCGCCAACCGGGAAGGCAGGACCATGCCCCACACCCGTCGCCGGTCCTACCTTGGAGGTTCACCACCGGGCGCGAGAGCGCGCTCCGAGGGGAGAGCAACGGCTCGCTCGACGCGGTCGCCTTCGACCTGGAGCGCCTCGACGAGCTGGAGTTCCACGAGGCCACAGGGCCCGCGGTCGAGCAGGAATTCACCCGGATCCTCATCACCGAGCCGGACCATCCGTACATGTCGGCCCGGTGACCACCCGGTCACGTCATCGGGTACGAGCACTCGTTCACCCACGGGACGCGCGACTTCCCGACCGCGGTGGCCGTCGGCACCGACCCCTGGCCATCCCTTGCTGACGCCCTCCACGTCCGGCTCGTTCGAGACGCGGTGCCGCGCTCGGCCGAGGCGGGCTCGTCGTGGACGGAGGTGATGCCCGTAGCGGCGATGGCGATCGTCCGGCCATCGGCGGCGCGGACACAGGCAGAGACCGGCGCGACCGCACGGCCTTGCGTGTCCGCGGGGGGTGCGAGGCGGTGCGACCGACCGGCCTCGTCACCAGCCCTGCCCGCCGGACCGGCGTGGGACCGGTGGTGATCGGATGCCGCCGACTCCGGCTGCCATCCCCGCCGGCCGGGTGGGCGGGGCATTCACGCGAGGGCACACCAGGGCGCCGCTCCGATGCGTAAGGAGTCGCACACGGCGTCTCGACCAAGTGGCGCTGATCAGCGTCGCGTTGACCGAGCCGTACGCCACCCGCCACCCGGCGCATGCCGGTCTCGCGGCGCCGGAGGCCGCCCTCGCCGCGCCGGCCGCGGTGCTGCCGACCAAGTCGACGTACGCCTACGCCGCGTTCCGGGCCGGCTGCCCTACGCCGACTGCACCCCGTCCACCGGCGCCCGGCTCCCGGCGCTGCGTCCGCGTCCTGCTCCAGTCCGAGAAGGGAGAACGACATGTCCGAGGTGACACGCAGACGGTTTCTCGCCGCCGGGGCGGCGGCGGCCGGAGCCGGGATCGTGCCGGGTGGGTGGACGGCCGTTGCCAGGGCCGGCTCGGCCGCGCCGCCGGAGGTTCTGGCCGCCGACGACCTCGCCCTGTGGTACGACAGGCCGGCCGGCGCGGACTGGCTGCGGGCACTGCCGATCGGCAACGGACGCCTCGGCGCGATGGTGTTCGGCAACGTCGACACCGAACGGCTGCAACTCAACGAGGACACCGTCTGGGCCGGCGGTCCGTACGACTCCGCCAACACCCGTGGCGCGGCCAACATCGCGGAGATCCGGCGGCGGGTCTTTGCGGATCAGTGGGGGCCGGCGCAGGACCTGATCGATCAGACGATGCTGGGCAGCCCGGCCGGACAGCTGGCCTACCAGCCCGTCGGAAACCTTCTGCTCTCCTTTGGCGGCGCTACCGGTGTGTCGCAGTACAACCGGACGCTCGACCTCACGACCGCCACGGCCCTCACGACCTACGTACTGAACGGCGTGCGGTACCAGCGCGAGGTGTTCGCCAGCGCACCCGACCGGGTGATCGTGGTCCGGCTGACGGCCGACCGGGCCAACTCCCTCACCTTCAACGCCACTTTCGACAGTCCACAACGGACTACGGTGTCCAGCCCGGACGGCGCCACGATCGCCCTCGACGGCACCTCCGCCACCATGGAGGGCATCGCAGGGCGGGTCCGGTTCCTCGCCCTGGCCAACGCCGCCGTGACGGGCGGCACGGTCAGCAGTTCGGGCGGCACGCTGCGCGTCTCCGGCGCCACCAGCGTGACGGTGCTGGTGTCGATCGGCTCCAGCTACGTCAACTTCCGGAACGTCGCCGGCGACTACCAGGGGACCGCGCGCAGCCGCCTCAACGCCGCCCGCGACGTCGGCATCGACGCACTACGCAGCCGGCATCTCGCCGACTACCAGGCGCTGTTCAACCGGGTGTCGGTCGACCTGGGACGTACGACGGCGGCCGACCAGCCGACCGACGTACGGATCGCACAGCACGCGCAAGTGAACGACCCGCAGTTCTCAGCCCTGTTGTTCCAGTTCGGCCGGTATCTGCTCATCTCGTCCTCGCGGCCGGGTACCCAGCCGGCGAACCTGCAGGGCATCTGGAACGACCAGATGGCTCCGTCCTGGGACTCGAAGTTCACCATCAACGCCAACCTGCCGATGAACTACTGGCCCGCCGACACGACGAACCTCTCCGAATGTTTCCTCCCGGTCTTCGACATGATCAACGACCTGACCGTGACCGGCGCCCGGGTGGCCCAGGCGCAGTACGGCGCCGGCGGCTGGGTGACGCATCACAACACCGACGCGTGGCGGGGCGCCTCGGTCGTCGACGGAGCGCAGTGGGGGATGTGGCAGACCGGTGGCGCATGGCTGGCCACCCTGATCTGGGACCACTACCTGTTCACCGGTGACATCGACTTCCTCCGCTCGAACTATCCGGCCCTGAAGGGCGCCGCACAGTTCTTCCTCGACACCCTGGTCGCCCACCCGACGCTCGGATACCTGGTCACCAACCCGTCGAACTCTCCGGAGCTGCCTCACCATGCGAACGCCACCGTCTGCGCGGGGCCCACCATGGACAACCAGATCCTGCGCGACCTCTTCAACAGCGTCGCCCGCGCGGGCGAACTCCTCGGCGTGGACGCCGCCTTCCGCGCTCAGGCAGTGGCGGCCCGGGACCGGCTGGCGCCGATGCGGGTCGGCTCCAGGGGCAATGTCCAGGAGTGGCTGGCCGACTGGGTGGAGACCGAGCGGAATCACCGGCACGTCTCCCACCTGTACGGTCTGCATCCGAGCAACCAGATCACCAAGCGCGGGACACCCCAGTTGTACGAGGCCGCGCGGCGGACGCTGGAGCTGCGCGGTGACGACGGGACGGGATGGTCGCTCGCGTGGAAGATCAACTTCTGGGCACGGATGGAGGACGGCGCCCGGGCCCACAAGCTGATCCGGGACCTGGTGCGGACGGACCGTCTCGCGCCCAACATGTTCGACCTGCACCCACCGTTCCAGATCGACGGCAACTTCGGCGCCACCTCGGGCATCGCGGAGATGCTGCTGCAGAGCCACAACGGCGAACTGCACGTGCTGCCGGCGCTGCCGGCCGCCTGGCCCACCGGGCGTGTGAGCGGACTGCGAGGCCGCGGCGGATACACCGTCGGCGCCGAGTGGAGCAGCGGCCGGATCGAGTTCGTCGTCACACCCGACCGAACCGGTGCCGTCCGGGTACGCAGTCGGATCTTCACCGGCGACTTCACGCTGAAGGACGATTCGAGCGGCGAGCCGATCCAGCCGAAGCGTCTAGAGGCCGATCTCATCGAGTTCGCCGGCCAGGCCGGCAAGACCTACCGAGCGTCCGCACTCAGGTCGGGGCCGGTGGAGGCCGGCGTGGCCTATCGGCTGGTGGCCCAGCACAGCGGCAAGGCTGCCGACATCAACGGTGCGTCCACGGCCGCCGGTGCGCGGCTGATCCAGTGGCAGATCACCGCCGGTCTCAACCAGCACTTCGAGTTCCTGCCCTCCGACGGAGGGCACTACAAGATCCGGGTTGGGCACAGTGGTCTGTTCCTGCAGGTCGCCAGTAGCAGCAACGGCGCCGACATCACCCAGCAGCCGGATACCGACGCCGCCGGCCAGCAGTGGCGAACAGTCGACCACGGAGGTGGCGTGATCAGTCTGGTCAACCGGCAGAGCGGCCTCGCCCTGGACGTGTGGGAGGCCTCCACCGCCGACGGAGCCCGCATCTCCCAGTGGGCAGCAACCGACCGCACCAACCAGCGATTCCAACTCCACCGCATCCAGCCCCAGCGCGAGCCGCGGTCCGGCCGACCAGGAAGAGCCATGTCACCGAGCAGCGAGGGAGTCGCATGATGTCGATCCGCAGATTGTTCTTCGGGCGAGCCGTGGTAGCGGCACTGCTCGTTCTCGCCATGGCCGGCGTGGCAGGAGTCAGCGCTGCGGCCGGCATGTCGCCCACCGCCGGGGCCACACTCGCGGGGACCGCCGGATGCGGACGTGCCCCCACCCTGACGAACGGTACGCACACGATTCAAAGCAGCGGTAAGAATCGCTCCTTCATCCTGAGCATCCCGGAAAACTACGACAACACCCGTCAACATCGATTGGTCTTCGGATTCCACTGGTTGGGTGGCACCGCCGGGCAAGTCGCCGGCGGCGGAAGCGATGGCGATGTCTACGCCCACTACGGACTCCGGCGACTGGCGAACAACAGCGCGATCTTCGTCGCTCCGCAGGGCATCAACAACGGCTGGGGCAACTCCGGCGGCGAGGACGTGACCTTCGTCGACGACATGATCAGGCGTATCGACAACGACCTCTGTGTCGACACCACGCAGCGCTTCGCCCTCGGGTTCAGCTACGGCGGAGCCATGAGCTACGCACTCGCATGTGCCAGGCCGAACGTCTTCCGTGCGGTCGCCGCGATAGCCGCGCCTGGGGGGATCAGCGGGTGCAGCGGGGGCACCCAGCCCTTCGCGTACATGGGAATCCACGGCATCAATGACAACATCGGCGCCGGTCGCGGGCTGCGGGACAGGTTCGTCAGGAACAACGGCTGTACCGCCCAGAACGCGCCGGAGCCCGCGCCGGGCAGCCGCGCCCACATCACCACCGCCTACTCGGGCTGCCGAGAGGGGTATCCGGTCGTCTGGGCCGCGTTCGACGGAGGTCACCAGCAAGGCCCCGTGGACGGGTGCGCAGGCTGTGAGAGCGGCGCCAGGAGCTGGGTCAAGGGAGAGATCTGGAGCTTCTTCACGGGTGCCGACCCGACCCCGAACCCGACCACATTCCGGCTGCGGAGCCAGTCCGCCGACCGATGCCTGGACGTCAGCGGTGCCGACTCGTCCAACGGCGCCCAGATGATCACCTGGGACTGCCACACCGGCGCCAACCAGCAATTCACCCAGACCGGACAGACTCTGCGGGTGATGGGTAGATGCCTGGACGTGCCGAGCGACGCCGCCCCCGGCGCCCGAGCACGGATCTGGGACTGCACCGGCGGCGCGAACCAGCAATGGAATCTCAACACCGACGGAACCATCGGCAACGCCCAGACCGGACTCTGCCTGGACGTCAACGGCGGCAGCACCGCCAACGGCGCTGCGGTGATCGTGTGGAGCTGCCACACCGGCGTCAACCAACGCTGGGCCCGAGCGTGACCAGAACTGTGAAGGCGGCCCCGGCCGCTGTAGTCGCGGCCGGCCGGCCGGAACGGCTCACGTCGGCGAGTCGACGCCTCTTGCCCTGACGGTCCTCTTCCCTTGCCGACCGTGCATGGGCGGCCCAGGGACGCGGTGCTGTTCCCACGAGATGCGGAGGGCGTGACAGAGGGGCAGATCGGTTCCGCGCCATCCGGCACCACGAGGAGACGGGACCTGTCCACCCCCCGTCCGGTTGAGGGGTGGTCTCCGCAGCTACATCGAGGCCGCCGTTGCCCGCCCGCGGTCGTTCTCCGTACGAAGCCCGCCGGACGCTGCTCTCGTCCCAACGGTGGTACGTCACATACGCGCCCGCTCAGAGGGTGTACCTGGCGTCGTCCGGTGGGGCCGCCCGGTGCGCGTTCGCTACGCGGTCCGGATGAGGCGAACCGGCCCCGAGTGCCCCCGCCCGCCGCGGCGGCGACGAGGGGGAGCAGCACGGTGTCGGGCCTGCCGGGCCCTGGAGCGGGGCATCGACGTCGCGGACGTGGGGTGCCTTGCCGGCCGCGCCCTGCTCGGCCTCGCCCAGAGGTTTCCCCGCCCCCCGCTTCACGGGGTTCGACAACTTCCCGGCGCAGCTGGAAACTCGCCCGGGCGAAGGCGGAGTGGGCCGGTGTCGCCGACCCGCCAACCGCGTGACGTTCGAGACGGTCGATGCGGCCCAGGGGCTTCCCAGGCGCCACGACCTTGTCACCACCTTCGACGTCATCCACGACTCGGCGGAACCGACGCGGCTTCTTGCCGCCGTCCGGGCCACGGTCAAGGGCGACGCCGACTACCTTCCTCGGTTCACCCGAGTGGTGAGCTGTGCCCCGTTGTGCGGCGATGGCCGTGAGCGGTGACGAGGCTGTCACGGCTGTGGAGCGCCGCCCATCTCTGCGGTGAAGACCCCCGGTTCGGTGTCGAACCCCCGGATCATCTCCTGGAACTCCCACGCCCCCGAAGCGGTTCGGGTGAACTCCGCGACCGTTGCGGCAGTGGATCCGGCGACCTGCGAGAAGTCGTCCTTCAGCAGTTCGCGGTAACCCTCGACGACCAGTACTCCAGCGTTCGACATGTCGCCGAAGGTCTTGGGACCGCTGTTCTGGTGGATCGCGACCCCGACGACCACACGCGCGAAGGAGGCGGCGAGGCGATCGAGCTCCAGGGTCATCTCTTCGACGTAGCCGAACCCCTGGCCGGTCTGGCTGTGCCGGGACATGTTGATGGTGCCGTCCGGAGAGCGGCTGTCGAAGTGGACGACGTACTCGGGCCGCCCGCAGGGAGCGTCCGCGGAGTAGGTCGTGGCGATGATGTCGAGATGGTGGGGCGGCTGGTTCCAGGGACTCGGGTCCCACTTGAGCCGAACCCCGACCTTGCTCACGCCCACGCTGTCGCTGCTCACTGGGATCGCCGACTCTCCCGTATCAGGCCACACGGGCTTGTTCCCGCATGGCCAAGTATGGCTCGCGGCCGAGCTTTTGAGGCAGGCGTACCTGGCCCCGGATGTGTGGGGGTGCGTGTCGGTCTTGCCGCACTGCCCCTTTGCTGCTCGGCGTCGGGTCACTGCGCTCGGTCAGCGTCAGGACGACAGACGACGCGTATGGGCGGCGGTCCTGGACACTGTCGAACCAGGGAGATCGTGGTGCTGGGCTCTACGTGCTGCAGTGGTTCCGGATACGCGGCTGGTGGTGGTACGTGCCACTCGGAGCGGTGATCTGGGCGCTGATGAGTAGAGATGGTCCGTGCGGCCGACACGGCGCCGCTGTGCCTCGTCGTCACCCCCACTTCTCCTCAGCCTCCGCTGCGCGTGGACCGCACCAGGCTCTCCAGGCGCACCGCCCTGCTCACGTAGCCGCCGGCCTGCGCCAGATCCTCAGCCACCCTCTGCGCGAAGTTCTCGAAGCCCTCGCACGTAGTGGGGCGGCGGCCCCGCACCATCGCGTCCGCGGCGAACGACTACCGGGCCGAGGGCGTGGCGACTTCCCGCATGTCGCCGCGGCCCAGCCGCTGTCGTCGAACTCGGACGGGATCCGTCACACGATGATCGCGTGGGTGAAGGCGAAGGGGTGGACGCTCGGAGCGATCGCCCGGCGGGAGTCGCGCTGCTCACACCGGTCGGTGAAGGCCCGGAGGAGGCCGCGGAGCGCAAGGCGGGGATGCACCACGATCAGCATCGAGCCGCGGGGCGCTCCTGCATGCCGACGTACGCGAAGGTGGAGAAGGGCGGCACCGCCGTGCTTCGGTACGAGGTGGGCAACGGCCAGGACCCAAGCGTCAAGGACTTCCTTCGCACATACGACATCACCGCCCGGCCGAAGCGCACCAGCCCGTCCGAGGTGACGTACCGCGACTACAGAACTCGCCTCCAAGCCGGCCAGGCGGCCCAAAGATCTCCGGGGGAGTCATGAGGTAAGTCGGTCCCTGCTCTTGGCGGGCCGAGAGGAAGGCGCCTGGCGGGCAGAAGCCCAGGTCAGGCGCCTCTTTCGTGCCTCTAGAAGAAGCCCAGCTTCTTCGGCGAGTACGACACCAGAAGGTTCTTCGTCTGCTGGTAGTGGTCCAGCATCATCTTGTGCGTCTCACGGCCGATGCCCGAACCCTTGTACCCGCCGAAAGCGGCGTGGGCCGGGTAGGCGTGATAACAGTTGGTCCAGACGCGGCCCGCCTGGATGGCGCGGCCCGCGCGGTACGCCGTGTTGGTGTCCCGCGTCCAGACCCCCGCCCCCAGGCCGTACAACGTCTCGTTCGCGATCTTGATGGCGTCGTCGAAGTCGTCGAACGACGTCACGGACACGACCGGGCCGAAGATCTCCTCCTGGAAGATCCGCATACGGTTGTGGCCCTCGAAGATCGTCGGCTGGACGTAGTAGCCGCCCTTCAACTCACCTTCGTGCTCGATGCGCTCACCACCGGTGAGGACCTTCGCGCCCTCCTGCCGACCGATGTCCAGATAGGACAGGATCTTCTCCAGCTGATCGTTGGAGGCCTGGGCACCGATCATGGTGTCGGTGTCCAGAGGATGCCCCGTCCTGATCTGCTCCGTGCGGGCGACGGCCGCCTCCATGAACTCGGCGTAGTTGCCGCGCTGCACCAGCGCACGCGACGGACAGGTGCACACCTCGCCCTGGTTGAGCGCGAACATCGTGAAGCCTTCGAGCGCCTTGTCACGGAAGTCGTCGTTCGCCGACCACACGTCGTCGAAGAAGATGTTCGGCGACTTGCCACCGAGTTCGAGCGTCACCGGCGTGATGTTCTCCGAGGCGTACTGCATGATCAGGCGCCCGGTCGTCGTCTCGCCCGTGAACGCCACCTTCGCCACCCGGGGACTCGACGCCAACGGCTTGCCCGCCTCGACCCCGAACCCGTTGACGATGTTCAGCACGCCCGGGGGCAGCAGATCCGCCACCAGACTCAGCCAGACATGGATGGACGCCGGAGTCTGCTCGGCCGGCTTCAGCACGACCGCGTTGCCCGCCGCCAGCGCGGGAGCCAGCTTCCAGGTCGCCATCAGGATCGGGAAGTTCCACGGAATGATCTGCGCGACCACCCCCAGCGGCTCATGGAAGTGGTACGCCACCGTGTCGTCGTCCAGCTCCGCCAGCGAACCCTCCTGCGCGCGGACCGCCCCCGCGAAGTACCGGAAGTGATCGATCGCGAGCGGGATGTCGGCGGCCAGCGTCTCCCGCACCGGCTTGCCGTTCTCCCAACTCTCCGCGACCGCCAGCAGCTCCAGGTTCGCCTCCATCCGGTCGGCGATCCTGCGCAGGACGTCCGAACGCTCCGTCACGGACGCACGCCCCCAGCCGGGCGCCGCCGCGTGCGCCGCGTCCAACGCGCGCTCCACGTCCTCGCTCGTACCGCGCGCGATCTCGGTGAACGGGAGCCCGTTCACCGGACTCGGGTTCTCGAAGTACTGCCCGCGCGCCGGCGGCACGTACTCACCCCCGATGAAATGGTCGTAACGCGCCTCGAAGGAGACGACCGCGCCGTCCGTACCGGGCGCTGCGAAACGGGTCATGAATACCTGCCTCCCGAGAAGCGCCACCCGCCGTTGGGCGGCTCTCGCGAGGAGGCTAGAAACCGGAATGTTGCAACGACGTTGCGCCC